>RFLL01000042.1 GCA_003693905.1 Alphaproteobacteria bacterium | reverse complement strand
GGATCGAACGATGTCCGCAGCGCTTTCGCTCGAATCGCTCAAGGCCCAGGCGGAACGCCTGAGCTTCCGCAGCCAGGCCTTCATCGACGGCAGGTTCGTCGATGCCGCTGACGGCCGGACCTTCGAGTGCATCAGCCCGATTGACGGTCGGGTGCTGGCCAAGGTGGCGGCGTGCGATGCGGCCGACGTCGACCGGGCGGTGACGGCGGCGCGGCGCGCGTTCGAAGACGGGCGCTGGCGCAACAAGGCGCCGGGCGAACGCAAGCGCATTCTGCTGCGCTTCGCCGAGCTGATCGAGCAGCACGCCACCGAGCTTGCGCTGCTTGAGACCCTCGACATGGGCAAGCCGATCCGCGACAGCGCCAATATCGACATTCCCGCGGTGATCAAGTGCATCCGCTGGTATGCCGAGGCGATCGACAAGGTCTATGACGAAATCGCCCCGACGCCCCCCGATGCGCTGGCCATGATCACGCGCGAACCCCTGGGCGTCGTCGGCGCCGTGGTGCCGTGGAATTTCCCCCTGCTGATGGCAGCGTGGAAGATCGCTCCGGCGCTGGCAACCGGCAACTCCATGGTCGTCAAGCCGGCCGAGCAGTCGCCCCTGAGCGCGATCCGTGCGGCCGAGCTCGCCTCCGAGGCGGGGGTGCCGGACGGCGTCCTCAACGTCGTGCCCGGGTTCGGGGAGACCGCCGGTCAGGCCCTTGGCCGGCACATGGACGTGGACTGCATCGCCTTCACCGGCTCGGCCGAGGTCGGCAAGTACTTTCTGCGCTATGCCGGCGAATCGAACATGAAACGGGTCAGCCTCGAATGCGGCGGCAAGACCCCCAACATCGTCATGGCCGATGCCCCCGATCTCGACGCGGCGGCCACCGCGGCGGCGTGGGGCATCTTCTTCAACCAGGGCGAGGTCTGCAATGCCGGCTCGCGCCTGCTGGTCGAGGAACCGATCAAGGACGTACTGCTGGAAAAGATCGCCGCGGTGGCGAAGAAGATACGCATCGGCGACCCTCTCGACCCGGCGACCCAGATGGGGGCGATCGTCGATGATACCCAGCTCGAGCGGATCCTCGGCTATATCGAAGAAGGCCGGAAGGAGGGCGCCAGGCTCGCCCTCGGCGGCCGGCGCATCCTGAGCGAAACCGGCGGCTATTATGTCGAGCCGACTGTGTTCGACAACGTTGCCAACGACATGAAGATTGCCCAGGAGGAAATCTTCGGCCCCGTCCTGGCGACCATCACCTTCAAGGACCCGGACGAGGCGATCCGCATCGGCAACGACACGATTTTCGGTCTTGCGGCCGCGGTGTGGACGCGTGACATCAACAAGGCGCTGCGCGCGGCCAGGGCGCTGCGCGCCGGGTCGGTGTGGATCAACTGCTTCGATGCCGGCGATATCACCACGCCCTTCGGCGGCTTCAAGCAGTCCGGATTCGGGCGCGACAAGTCTCTGCACGCGATGGAGAAATATACCGAGATCAAGACCACCTGGATCCAGATCGACTAGGGGGTGGCAGCGGCGGCGCCCCGGGTCGAGCGGGTATGCGGGATCGACGTGGATATGTCCGGAGCGGCAGCAGACGGCGCCTATACGGGCATCGAAAACCTTGAGGTGATGGCCGGGGCGGTCAATTACAACCGTTTCCTGCTCGCCCGGGTTCTGGTCGCTCTTCCGTGCCTCGGCCTGATCATGAATTTCGGGGCTGGCGCGGGGCGTTCGCGATCCGGTCGGACCAAAGGCTGCCGTGGTCGCACCGGAACGCTCCCGTGGACTGCAAAAAAGTTTCAAAAAAAATTTCATGCCGGCGAGCCGATTGTGCGGTGGGTGCAACCTGCCGTGCTTTATCGGTTCACGCAAAACGGGGAGCCGCTCCAGATGGGGCGCACGACGTTTACCAGAAGGCAAAGATCAGGCCCGCCATCAAAGCGAAGAGGGCGGCGGATAAGACTCGGATGTCGGACAGCCAATCCGATAACGAGGCCGGACGGCGTGCGCGCAGGTCGCGCCATGTAAAGGTGAGCGCGTCGACCGCCGCCGCCGGCGCCGCGCTGCCGAGACTGAGCACCACCAGAACGATCAGCGTCACGGCGAAGATCGCCATCGCCATGTAGGTGAAGTGCACCGGCGGCAGAGCAAGGGCGACCCAGATGCCGGTCACCTCCTGCAACAGGAAAAGAACGACGCCCAGCCCAAGGCCGCTGACCATTGCCCACAGACCGCCGGTGGCCGTGGCCCGCCGCCACAGCAGACCGCCCAGATAAACGGCGACGATGGGCGGCACGATATAGGCCAGCGTGGCCTGAAAGTATTGGAACAGCGATCCGAAGCGTTCGATCACCGGGGCATAGAGTGCCGCCAGCACGATCAGGAAGGCGGTAAATCCGCGCCCGATGCCAAGCAGGGCGCGGCCCGAAAGGTCCGGACGCAAGGGGCGCACGAAATCCATCGTCAACAACGAGGCGGCGGCATTCAACGCGCTGTCGAGGCTGGACATTATGGCGGCGATCAGGGCGGTCAGGATGAGACCTTTGAGCCCGGCCGGCAGAAGCTCGCCGATCAGGCGCGGGAAGACCCGGTCCGGATTGTCTAGGTCGGGCAGCAGAACGATGGCGATCATGCCCGGCAAGATCATCAGGAAGACGTTGGGCAGCTTCAGCAGTCCTCCGAACAGGGCGCCCTTCTGCGCCTGCCCCAGCGATCGCGCCCCCAGCGCCCGCTGCACGAAGTACTGGTTGAGGGTCCAGTAATAGAAGCCGAGCAGAACGACCCCGCCGATCCCCGGCCAGGGCAGAAAACCGTGATCGGCCGGCATCACGAGCCGCGTCCGGGCGCCATCCAGTGCGGCCATCAGCGCGTCCCAGCCGCCGACCTGCGCCAACCCGAACAGAAAGATTAGAGCGGCGCCGACGATCATGAGAACCGCCTGCACGGCATCGGTGATCACCACCGAACGCAAGCCCCCGAACAGGGTATAGCCACCGGTCAGAAGCGCGATGGCCGCGCTTGCCTGCCATGGTCCCAGCCGGGGCAGCATGGTGCCGATGACCAGGCTGCCGGCATACAGCGCCCCGGCGATGTCGATGAAGATCAGGGTCAGAATGGTCAAGGCGGCATAGATCCATCGCGCCCGCCTTTCATAGCGGACTTCAAGATATTCCGGCACGGTGAACAGGCGCGCGCGGAAGAATGCCGGCAACATGAACAGGGCGAAGAAGACAAGGACGAAGGTGGCCGTCCACTCGTAGTTGAAGACGACCATGCCGTGAGCATAGGCGGCGCCCATGAGGCCGACGAAGCTCGCCCCGGACATGTTGGAGGCATAGAAGGACAGGCCGATCAGGTACCAGGGCAGGGCGCGCCCGGCGAGAAAATAGTCGAGAGCATTACGTTCACCGCGCCCGGCCCAGAATCCGAGCGCGGTGACGAACACGAAATACCCGGCGATGATCGCCAGATCGAGAGTTGCAAGATCCATGGCCCTGTCGCAGCAGGCAAACTGACGCCACGCCCCGATGGCGCCCGGAGCGCGTTCCCGGCACCAGGCGAATTCCTCCAGGGCGGATGGGAAAGGATGCCAGACCTCTGCCCCGTCCGTAAATTTCCGGTTCTCTCGCAGCCCTGTTTCCGCCGGTTGTTTCTGGTCCCCCGGTGCGTGCGGCATACAGGGGGATAAATCGGCGTGGTGCTCGGATGCGTTTGGATCCAAGTTCATTAGTAAATTCTGTAAACCACGAAAAAATCATCTGCCCTCATGCTGTGTAAAGTTCTGGTCTTAACGATCAGGGGTGGCTTTGATTTCTTGTTTTTCCTGGGCATTTTCTTTATAATTTGAGCAATAATATTTTACAGGGATAGGGGAGAGGAAGCATGCTGCGGTCAATCGACCGGCGGCTTGTTTTGGCCGCGCTGATCACGCTGACGGTCGCGATCACGTTCTGGATGGGATCGCGGATTCCCAATCTGAATGAAAAGGCGCTGATGGGGGGCGATGCCGAGATCGAACTGCTCGGCTTCGACGTCGTGTTCGCGATCGAACCCGACGACAGCTTTATCGAGCGTGTTGTCTATACCACCGTCAACTGGATGGACACCAACAAGCGCGGCATGACCTTCGGCGTCGTGCTTGCCGCCTGTCTGATGACTCTGCTGACCTTGTTCGAGCGCAAGCGGCTGAAGAACGGGTTCGCCAATGCCTTGATGGGCACCGTGGTGGGGGCGCCGCTCGGGGTGTGCGTCAACTGCGCCGCCCCGATCGCCAAGGGGCTGCATGCCGCCGGTGCCCGTCTGGAGATGACTCTGGCAGCGATGATCAGTTCACCGACGCTGAACGTCATCGTCCTGACGATGCTGTTCGCCCTGTTTCCCTGGTACATGGTGGCGACCAAACTGGCGCTCACGGTGGCGGTGATCCTGGTCGTCGTGCCCATCGCCGTGCGTCTGCTGTTTAAGCACGACGAGCTGATCAAGGCCGCTCAGACCAGCCTACCGGGTGAAGAAGGAGCGGTGTGTGAAATTCCGATCGGCGGCCCCGGCGCCGAGACCTCCCATCCGGGGACACGGTGGACGACGGCGTCCATGTGGGTAGCCAGGACGTTCGCAAAGCACCTCTGGTACATCGTGCGCACGACGGTGCCGTTGATGATTCTGGCCGGTTTCCTGGGCTCGTTGGCCATCGTTGCGCTGCCGTGGGACACCATGACCGAAATGCTGCCCGACGACAAAAGCGGCAAGCTTCTGGTCATGGCGACAATGGCGGGGATCGCGGTCATCGGAACCTTTCTGCCGGTCCCGATCGCGTTCGACGTTATCGTCGTGGCCGTGCTTCTGGCCGCGGGCATGCCGGTCAAGTATGCGATGGTACTGCTGTTCACGCTCGGCATTTTCAGCATCTACTCGTTCCAGATCATCTGGAAGTACATTTCAAAACGGGTGGCTGTGGCGCTTTACACGGTCATCGTGGTGTTGGGCATGGGCGCCGGCGTGGGCGGGCACTACATTTCAGTCTGGGACGAAAACCGGCAGCGCCAGGCGATGTACGATGTGCTGCTGAACACGGACGAGGCGCCCGTTCGCCCGACGATCACCGTGCCGGCTGGGCGTGATGACGGCCCCCTGGTCGCCGATTTGCAGGCGGCGGCCCGCGTGGGCGAGGCGGTGCCGGTGGCGCAGGCGGGTATCACCGTCGAGCGGATCGCATTCGAGCCGCGTACCGGCGCGCCGGCTCAGCGCATGTTCGAGCGCCTCGACGGGGCTGCGCTGGGCATCGACGAACCTTCGCCGTTCTCGCTGCTGCGGCAGATTTCTCCGCGTTACTGGGGCCGCGGCATCGCCACCGGTGACGTACACAACGACGGCTGGCCCGATGTGGTGATGGCCGCCGACAACCTGTCGGTCAAAGGCCTGTCGCTTTACGCCAATCGACAGGGCAAGGGCTTCGTCAAGCAGAAGATTTCGCTGCCGCTGCTGCGCGACCTCGAAGTGGTCACGGTCGCGCTGGTCGATCTCGACAACGACGGCTGGCTCGACATCTTCGTATCCGCGATCCGCGGCGGCAATCACATCCTCTACAACCGCGACGGGCGGTTCCCGGCCGAAAGTGCGGTGAGCCTGCCCGATACCGGCGCCGTGGTCGCCGCCGGCGTTGCTTTCGGCGATGTCGACGGCGATGGCGATCTCGACATTGTGCTCGGCAACTGGACTATCGGGTCGCTGCACAGGAGCGATCCGGGCCAGCCCGCACAATCGCGCAATGCCCTGTTGATCCAGGAAGACGACGGCACCTTCACGAAGCGCGATCTGGAGCACTATCCGGGCGAGACCTTGGCCACCATGTTGACCGACATCAACGGGGACGGAGCGCTTGATCTCGTCGTCGCCAACGACTTCAACGAGCCGGACGTCTTCTATTTCGGCGACGGTCAGGGCAATTTCCGCGAGATCGACAAGGAATCCGGTATCGTTCCGCATTCCACGACCAGCTCGATGAGCATCGCCAACGCGGATATCGACAACGATCTCGTGCCCGAGCTCTATATCGCCCAGATCGCCAAGGGCGAAGGTGCCGGATTTGCAAAGAAGATGGCCGATGCCGTCAAGGGGTGCGAGGACCTTGCCGAGACGGCGGCGCGGGAGCGTTGCATCGAGACCATGACGCTCAACGTTGCGGTCGATCGCAGCCGCAGCAAACGGGACACTTCGCTGTGCATGGCGATCGAGGAACCCGTGTACCGCGAGGACTGCATGGCGCTTCATGTCCTGTGGACGGCGCGGCGCGAAAAGGAGCGCCGTCTGTGCGCGATGATCCCGGCGCGGCGCCAGGATATCAAGGCGGTGTGCAACGACATCTTCAGCCCGCATGTCCCCTATGACGCGGCGACACTGCGGCGCGCCGTTCCGCAGGTCGAAATGTACAACGTGCTGCTCGATCCGGCCGAGGACGGCAAATTCGTCGACCGCGCCGTCGATCTCGGCATCGCGGTGACGGGATGGAGCTGGAATGCCAAGTTCGCGGACCTCGACAACGACGAATGGCAGGATCTCTACGTCGCCAACGGCATGTATCCGCGCGCCGAGCAGGAATCCAACTTCTTCTTCCGCAATCAGGGCGGCGGCACCTTCGTCGACCGCACCGAAGACAGCGGCCTGGAGGATTTCCGGGCTACCGGTGCCTACAGCTATGTCGATTTCGACGGTGACGGCGATCTCGACATCATCTCGTTGCCGGTCCAGGGGGCGGTGCGCGTGTTCCGCAATGCGGCGGCGGGCGGCAACAGCCTCATGGTGGCGCTGCGCGACGAACGGGGCAACCGCTTCGGCATCGGCAGTAAGGTGATCGTGCGTTACGCCGACGGGATCAGGGCGCAGATTCGCGAAATACAGGCCGGTGGTGGGTTCATTTCATTCGACGCCCCCGTGGCTCATTT
>RFLL01000398.1 GCA_003693905.1 Alphaproteobacteria bacterium | reverse complement strand
GTCGATACCGCCGGGCGCGACTGTCATGATCTACTCGCGTCGGCAGCAGCGAGTCGGACGTAGCGAACGGAGTCTGACATGACAGAGGGTGAAACGCTTTATCTGATCGCAGTCATAGTGGCCTTCCTTGCGTTCACGGCTGGTCTGGCCTGGAACAGCATGCAATCCCCCGGCCGGGCGAAATCCCGCAACGACGACGCCTGAACATCCGTGAGGTTTTTTCAGACCGGTTCCCCGGGCCGGCAGTCCGGCACCTGCATCAGGCGCCCCTGATCAGGCGCTCAGCCCGACCATGGCGAGTTCATCGGCCGCCCGCCAGCTCAGGGCACGGTTGATGAGCCGGGCCAGACGCCGGGCATTGCGGCGGGAGACCGTGCCCGCATACACGGGATCGGTGAGACGGCGCCCGCCCGTGGCCAGGATGAAATTGCCGGTTCCGACCCAGGCGATGCCGGCCAGGAATTCATGGCTCAAGGATTGCCGTGGCGGCACCAGCCCGATCCGGTCTGCGGCGATCCGCTCCAGATGGTCGATCGTCATCGCGTCATAGACGTTGCGGCGCCAGCGCGCGGCAAACCATTGGTCGAAGGCGGCGCGCGTCGCCCGCATCATGTCCGCCTCGGTGGCGGGATCATGGCCGTGGCCCGGGGACGGGGCGCGGAGGGACGGCAGTGTCAGTGCCGCGATAAAAGCGCGCGCCACATCGCCGTATGCCGATTTGCGCTTCTCGTGCCAGACGGCCTCGTAGCCGGCGCGCCGCAACTCCCAGGCGATGCGCGTGGCAATGGCCTCCGCCGCCGCCTCCCGGACCCGCCGCAGCAGCAAGAGGTCATCCGCCGGATAGTAGCGGTTGTCCGAATAGCGCGGATGCTGCGGGACATGGGCGAGCTCGTGCGCCAGAAACACGATTCGACCGGCTTCGGACAGGCGCGTATTGACGCCGACGACCCGGTGGCCGGCGAAATAGTAGGCGAGAAGATCCGTCTCGCTGTCGAGACAGACGCGCACGTCGTCCCGGCGGGCGCGAGCCATCACCGCGCGCGCGGTCGGACTTCGGGACAGGATCATGAACAATCGCCTCAGACCGGGGCCTCTGCCCCGCGCATCAACATGCGCGGGTGAAGCGTCACCACCGCCGTCAACGTCGATAATGATCGGGGTACAGGTCCCAGCCCCTTGCGAGGTCGACGGTCCGGCTGCACGCGCCGCCTGTGCCGGGGCCATGCCGCCGGGACGGAAATGGGCATGGGCCCCCTCGCCGCGTCCGGCGATTCCCCCATTCAGAACCAGAAGGCCCACCGTCAGAGCAACCATCGCGCACGCCAGGCACAAGGGCCGTCGCCGCCTGAGTCGTCGCCTGAACGGAATCGAAAGCTCGTCTATGCGGGTAGCGGAACGGTCCTGCATGGTCGCTCGGAGAAATTCAGGACAACAGCGGAGGCCTCTGCACACCGGGCTCCCCCGCGAAAGCGCCCCGGGATGTTGAACGTTAATTGAAAACGGTTACCGAACCCCTGCCTTCGCTGTGCGCACCCGGCCCTGCGCCGGGGCCGAACCGAACCACCGAGCGCGCCGGGCTGCTCCTGGCTGCGATACCATTCCTGAACGCCGGCCCCTCGACCATCGGGGTCCTTCCCAACCGCCCCCTTTCACCTGGCAGGAAGAACACGAAAGATATCAATATATACAAATGCGAACAAAAGCGGATATCATGAATGACCGCCTCGCAACCGTCCCGATCTTCGCCTGGTGGGGGGTGTCGTGCCGCAAAGCATACTGAGTTGCCTGCCCGATCGGTTGCACCCGGTCAGTCGCATGTTCCTTGAAACCTGGCTCGCCGGCGATATGTCTACGGCCGAGTTTCTGCGCTGGTTTCACATGCCGAACTCGGACTACCTGAGCGTCGCGCAATGCATTCTGGCCGCGGTGGCCGGTGCATAAGGCACTTGCCCATGCCGGAGGCGCCCGGGCGCCTGACAGTGAGCGCGCAAGGGCAAAAAAAATTGCGGGACAACGGGCACTTTGATATAACGCCCCGCCCGGAAACACGAGGGACCGTCAGCCGGCAACCACCGGAAGGTCCCGGCCTGAAGCCGGCAGACTCGAGAGGGCTCTCGACGTCTGCCGAGCGGGGAGACCAGTTGTCGATTCCGCGGTAGCTCAGTTGGTAGAGCAGGTGGCTGTTAACCACCGGGTCGCAGGTTCGAGTCCTGCCCGCGGAGCCAACATGCGACCCGAGGGGTCGGTCGCAACCGGGCCGACCCCTCGGTGAGTCCGGGAGTGCCGCGCATGTGCGTGCGCGGCTACACGCTTCCTTCCTTCTCGACAACCAGGATTCTGGCCTCGCCGACCGGATGGGCGATATGCTCGGTGCCGACGGAGGCGTAGAAGATGTCTCCGGCCTTCAGGATCGACGATTTCTCCCGGCCGTTTACCCGGTAGAACATTTCGACCGCCCCATCCAGGACGACGAAAACTTCTTCGCCGTCGTTGACGTGTCACCTGTAGGGCTGATCGCTCCAGTGCAGGCGGACGGTAATTCCGTTCATGTTGGCGATATCTTTCGCTCCCCACGCCCTGGCGGCGGTGAATTCCCTGCCTCTGATGATTTTCATGTCGTCTCCTTGGGACATCCGGAAAAAAACGACCCCGAGCATCCGCGACGCCAGCCGGACCTGAAACGGTGTCCGGCATGCGCGCCGCCCCGGTCGGATCGGCGCCGCGTATAGCCGATCAGGTATTTCTGTGCCAAGCTGCCGGCAGAAAACTCGCTTCGGGGCCGAAAAAAACACGCTCAACAACCGTCCCCGAATGGAACCGATCAGGGAGGTCGCTCCATGAGCACGACATTCTCCACAAGACCGTCCTCTGCAAGAGCGTTTCACCCGTCCGCTCTGCGGTCCCGGCGCCGGCGCACACCCGGCGTGACAGATGGCGCCATGGTGCTGGCGCTGCTTCTGTCGATTTTCGTCGTGGGAACGGGGCCGACGCCGGCCCGGGCCCAGGGCGTGACCGTCCACCGCGGTGCCGACATCCAGCACGTCCATCCGGATGCATCGGCGGCTGATGCCCTTCCGATCGTCATCCGGGGACCGGCCTTGCCGCCACCCGGACGCGCCGGGGCCGCCGGTGCATACCCGGCCAGCGCGCATGCGGGGGCCCGGATCGAGGCCCGGGCCGGCGAGGTGATCTGGCTGCTGGAGCGTGCCACAGGCCGTCTGGGTGCCTGCCGGATGCAGAACACGACCGAGTTCGCCGGCCGCAGGATCCGCTGTACCGTGCGGCCCCTGCCTGCACGCCTTCGCACCCTGTTCGAGTGAGTCCGCGCCGCCCATGTGGGGGAACGAAGGATGGAACCGGTGCCTTTGGCGCCGTTGACCCGTACCCACGGGCCGGGTATGACCGCCGCCAGCATGCACCGAGGTGTCCCAAGCATCGTCGTCGCCGGTCTTGCCGGCATGGTCTGCCTGATCCGGCCCGAAGCGACCGCTGCGCAAGGCGAGCCCGAACCCTGGCACTACCAGTGCCTGGGCAGCGAATCCATGAGCGGGGACGACATCTGCACCACCGAAACCACGGTGCAGACCGACGCGTACGAACTGCTGGTGTATTTCGTGCACAGCCCGAACGGGCAGAAACCGCTGGTCGTTGCCGTCGATGACGTCCCTTTGCGCGAGGTCCGCATCGCCGTCGACAAGAAAGCACCCATCGCGACCACGCAGTGTGAAGAAGATGCGTGTTTTTTCGCCGCCAAGGATTCCCGGACCCTGCTGATCCGGTTCCGGCGCGGCCGTCGGGCCCGGATCGAGGTGATCCCCGATGGCGAAAGCGCAGCGCCGCTGGAATTCGAGGTTTCCCTGCGCGGGTTCACCGCCGCGCTCACCGACCCCGGGTTCTGACCCCCTGTCGCCGGGCCGTGACGAAGCCGGCGAAAGCAAAGATTTCAGTCTTCGGCCGCCCCCGCCGCGGGCGCGATAGTCACGCCGCCGCGTTCCATGATGCCGAGCGCCGCCGCGACCGCTTCGCGCACCCCCGAAT
>RFLL01000397.1 GCA_003693905.1 Alphaproteobacteria bacterium | reverse complement strand
GCCCAGGATGGCGCACGACAGGACGCACAGGCAGCCCCGCAGACTCATCCGGCGGCCCCGTTCGCGCCCGGCCCGCGATCGACCTTCGTCCAGTTCCGGGTCGACCAGCGCAACGTCAAGGCCCTGCTCATCGAAAACGACACGGCGTGGATCGGCACCTCGGGGGGGCTCATCCGCTACCAGCCTTCGGCTGATCGCTATATGCGCTACGACAACAGATCGGGTCTGCTGTCGAACGGCGTCTTTCACGTCAGCCGGATCGGGGACGCGATATGGGTCGGCACCTACGGCGGCGGGCTGTCGGTGCTCGACCCCGACAGCGGGCGCTGGCGCAACTACAACATACCGAACGGACTGGCCGACGCATTCGTCTACGACGTCCTTCAGACCCGCGCCGGCGACATCTGGATCGCCACCTGGTCGGGGGCCAACCGCATCGTCGGCGGCCGGATGGACGCGATCGAAAGCTGGCGTCTTTATACCGTGGCCAATACCAACGGCGGTCTGCCCAACGACTGGGTCTACGGTCTGGCCGAAGGCCCGAATGGCGAAATCTGGTTGGCGACGGAAGGCGGCGTCGCACGATTCGCCAATGGCCGCTGGGACCACTGGCGGCACGAAGACGGCCTGGGCGCACCGTTCGAGAAGGTTCGCGAAGACATCCGATTCGAAAACGATCCGGCCCGCTTCTCCGGTCACCATGCGCGCCAGAAGATCGAGCAGGGGCTCGAAAACGTTACCGTGGCCTACAACCCGAACTACGTCATTTCGCTCGATGTGACGGATACGGGGGAGGTCTGGGCAGGAACCTGGGGCGGCGGCCTGTCGCATTTCGATGGCAGTCGGTGGAAAACGTACACCGTTGCCGACGGTCTGCCCGGCAACCATGTGTTCGTGCTTGAACGCGATCACCAAGGAAACCTGTGGATCGGCACCAACAACGGCCTGGCGCGCCTGGAGGGCGATACCTTCGTTTCCTACGGGCGCGCCGACGGGCTTTATTCGGATGTCGTGTTTTCCCTTCGCTTCGGACCCGACGGCAGCGCCTGGGTAGGCGGGTTGGGCGGTGTCACCTGGTACCCGCGCGGACTGGCGAAGCGCGGCGTACACGGCACCGCATCACCAGGGTGATGATGCGAGGGGCCGTGGCCCGAAATCATCCGGCGACACCTGGGAGGACGGCGACCATGCGGATTCTGCTTCTGGTAATGGCGCTACTGCTGAGCGGCATCGGAACGGGCGCCGCAACCGACATCGGCACCGGCCTGTCCCTGTTCGAACGGGGCGAGTTCGAAGCCGCGGAAAGAGAACTGCGCCCTCTTGCCGAGAACGGCGATGCGCGGGCGCAGTACGTGCTGGGGATCATCTATCTGAACGAGTACGTCACGCCCCCCGGTCGCACCGCCGCGATCGAATGGATCGAGAAAGCGGCCGAGCAGGGCTATGCGCAAGCACAAAGCGAACTTGCGCGCATGTACCGCACCGGCGACGGGGTCGAGCAGGACTTCCGCAAGATGGTCAAGTGGTATCGTCGCGCCGCCGAACAGGGCGATGTCGGCGCCCAACTGTTTCTGGCCGATGCCTACGCCTACGGCCACGGCATGGAGCCCGATCTGGTCCAGGCGTACATGTGGTACGAAATCGCCATCCAGTACTGGGGGCCTCTGGCCGTGCGCGCCCGCGACATCATCGCCGAAAAGATGACCAAAGAAGAAATCGCACGGGCCGTTCAATTGGCCGGCAAGTGGCTGCGGGAAAGGGAATAAATAACCGTCACCCCTGCCCCCTTCCCCGGTGCGGCAGTCGGGGCGGTGGCGGCGTCAATGCGCCGGCGGGTCCTGCAGGCGGGGCAGGGAGAGGGAAAAGAGCGCGCCGCCGCCGGGCGCTTCGCCCACGGTCACACGGCCGCCGTGAATGTCGGCGATACGCTTGACGATCGACAGGCCGAGACCTGCGCCGGGTCCGTGCCTGTCATCGCCGCGCCAGAACCTTTCAAAGATCCGGTCGCGTATGTCCGGCCGCACGCCCGGGCCGCGGTCCATGACCTGGACTGTTGCGAGCGTTCCCTCGGGCGCGACGCGAACTTCGACGGTAGTCCCTTCCGGGGTGTGCGCCAGGGCATTCTTGACGAGATTGCCCACCGCCCGGGCAAGCATCCGTTCGCACCCGCGCACCATCACCGGCGTTGTCGCGCCGAGAAGAGCGATCTCCTTGCCTTCGGACACGCCGAGCGGAGCCAGCCGGCTGATGGCTGACACGCACACCGCGCGCAGATCCACCGGCTGATCGGGAACCTGATCGGTGGCTTCAAGCTCGGCCAGCTTCAACAGCTCGGTCACCACATCGGAGATCACCGTCACATCCTGACGCAGAATTGCGGCCGCATCCTGATCTTCCATCGTGTCGATGTGAGCCCGGATGACCGCAAGCGGCGTCAGCAATTCGTGCGCCAGATCGGAAACGAACCGTCGCTGGTTCTCCAGGGCCCGGTCCATTCGCTCGAAGGCCGCATTGATGGCCCGGACGAGAGGTTGCACCTCGGTCGGCATATCCTCCACCGGCAATCGCTTGCCGGGCGAACGGGGCCCGATTTCGGCCGCCTGCATGGATGCCAGGCGGATCGGCGACAAGCCGTGGCGGATGGCGATGATGTTGGCCACGGCCATGAGCACGAAGAAGGGAACCACCACCCACGCGCTGCTGCGAAGAATGGTTTCGAAGATCAGATCCATGTGATCTTCATCGGCGGCCTCGGTGTGGACCTGTATCCACACCGGTTGCGTGCCGAACTGCCACTGCACGGTGGCGCCGTAATAGCTTTCTTCTTCGGAATCGCTGACGTGCTGAAAATATTCGATCTTCGATTCGCTGTGCGGTCGGAACGGGTGCAGGGCCTTGGTCAGAGTGCTCGGTGCGCGCGCCAGGACGTGACCATCGATGTCGTTGACCGTGAACCCGTACGGTCCGTCCGGTTCGATGGACGCCGCAATGTCGGGCGGCAGGTCGACGCTCACCTCGCCGTTTTCGCGCCTGTGGAGGCTGCGTCCGATCTGGGCTGCGAAGTCGTACAGGCCGCGGTCGACCAGCACATGTGCAGACATCCGGAACTGCTGGGCCAGCAACACGAGAATGAGCCCGAGCATGAGAACGGTAATAACTGAAAGATTGAGGATGATCTTGCCGAGAAGCGAGCGCGGCATCGTCTACGATGCCTCCCGGGTTATCATGTAGCCGACGCCGCGCACGGTGCGTACCGTGGCCCGCGCCCCGGCATCGGCAAGCTTGCGCCGCAGCCGATGGACCAGGACTTCGACGGAGTTCGACGACAGCGTCTCCCCGGATCCGTACAGACTTTGTTCAAGCAGCTCTTTGGGGACGACCTTGTCGGCACGCCGCAGAAGGTGCTCGAGCAGGCTCAGCTCCCGGCGCGACAGCGGCAACAATCGGCCCGCAACGCGCACCTCGCGGGCCGCAACGTCGAACTCGACATCGCCGCTGACCAGTTTCTGACCCAAGGCGGCCCCCGGCCGACGCAAAAGCGCGCGCACCCGCGCCACCAGTTCTTCCATCGCGAACGGTTTGGTCAGATAGTCGTCGGCCCCGGCATCAAGGCCGGCAACCCGGTCGCGGACCTGGATGCGCGAGGTGAGAATGAGAACCGGGATCGAAATCCGGCGCTCCCGAACATGTTTCAGAAGCTCGATTCCATCCATGTCGGGCAGACCGAGGTCGAGGATCATCGCATCGTAGCGGGTCAATTCAACCGCCTCGAGCGCCTCTCCGGCGGTGGCGGTCGCATCGACGTCGAACTGCGCCGCCTTGAGCCCTTTGATCACGAGCCCGGCCAGACGGGCATGATCTTCAACCAACAGCACACGCACGAGTCAATCTGGATCTTCTGTTCGATGCGGCCTGGAAATGCCCCGGGCACCCGGCCCGGGCGGAGCGGGCAGGCCGGGCGAAATGCCCGGGCCGCGTGGAGGACGCAAGGCAACCGGGCTTCGCAAACGAGCCCGGGCGGCCGGCGCCCCGTTCCCCGTCGCTTCAGGCCTCATATCTATTCGATTCAGGCCCCATGCCACCGTGTCACCCTTTGCACCGACCGCGCCGATATCACTCATGGTTTTTATAATTCGTTTTAACACAACGCAATGTAACTCTTTTTTGAACGAATGTAAGGTTTATGTAAGGTCATCGGCATATATATGAAATCGGTCACCTCGGGCCGAACGAGGCCTTACGGGACCATGTGCATTCGCAAAAACTCTATCGGCGCGCCGGATCCTGATGGACATCTTGCGCGCCGCTTTTTCTTCGCCCCTGCACGGGCCCTGCCGCGATTCCTGGAAACGTTCTAAAATATATTGAAATACAACAAGTTGGCGGGCCACCCTCGGCGATGATCGCTTGGCCCCGAGAAGGCGTTGCGGTAGATTTCATCCAAGGAAACGAGGATGACCGTCCCGACCCCATAGCGGAGCGGAAAGGGCCTTCATCACCACGTATCGACCGGCGCGTACGGCACCATGTGCGCGCCGGGAATAGCCGTATTCGGGAAAAACAGGGACCGGGCCATGAGAGGGCAACCGCGCCTGGGCATTGCGGCGCTGTTTCTGGCTCTCGCCGCCTGCGACGGCGCGGTGGCACCGCCGCCCTTTGCCACCGCCGGCGCGCCGCGCCCGCAGCCCCCCGCCATCGTCGCACCGGCAG
>RFLL01000396.1 GCA_003693905.1 Alphaproteobacteria bacterium | reverse complement strand
CTGTATCGCCGCTCTGAATCGCGACCAGGGCTGCTTCGAACTGCTCCGAGAGCTTCTGTCGACGGTTGAGATCGTAAGCCTGCCACGCCTGATAGCCGGCCACGGCCAGAATGAGCGCCACGGCCGCGGCGATGATCCAGGCGCCGTACTTTTTCCATATCTTTTCGAGGCTCTCGCGGCGGAGTTCCTCGTCGACTTCCTTGAAGATATCGGCCACAGGCGGTGTCCTTCGGGCCCCGTCCGGTACGAGGACGACAGGTTAACGGATGGCAATAACGACATGTTTCGGCGTCGGTTGATACCGGGAACCGTCGCCACGATCAACCGCTATCGGCGCCGGATCTCGCGTCGCACGACCGCAGGGGGACAACTGCGAACGGTTTGCAAGGCAGGTGCCATCACTTCCGGTCATGTGCACATCCGGTCTCGCGCACATCTGGCCTCATGGGCGGAAGCGTCCTGCCTGCTCCTCCCTCATCCGTTCCGCCATTTGATCGAACACCCCATCGAAGGAATCTGTTCCTGCGGCCCTCGGCCGGTGGCCGCGATTTCAACCATCGCCTCATACAGGTCGCGCCGGGCGCCTTCGACCACGGTTTTTCTGGATTCGTCCAGCCGGCCCCGATACTGCAGCTCCAGATCCTTGTTGAAGCCGAAAAAGTCCGGCGTACATACGGCATCGTACGCGCGGGCGACATCTTGTGTACGGTCAATGACATAGGGGAAGTTCAACCCGTGGCGTTCGGCAAACACCTTCATGTTTTCAAACGAATCTTCCGGGTAAGCTTCGGTATCGTTGGGCATGATCGCGATCGCCCCGATTCCCTCGGGCTTGAGGTCGGCAACATCGCGTACGATCCTCCCGATGACCGATTTGACGTACGGGCAATGGTTGCAGATGAACATGACCAGTGTTCCCTTCGGCCCCCGTACGTCGGCTAGGGTGTAGGTGCGCCCGTCCACGCCCTCCAGCGCAAAGTCCACCGCCGGCCAGCCGAAATTGCAGATCGGCGTCACTGCCGCCATGGAATCCTCCTTCTCCGGAACAAAATCGCACCGGTCCCCCGTGACACTCAAGCCGCCCCTTGCGGCCGGCTCGGGCGTGATCTTAGGCGAATGCCGGGCCCCAGGCAAAGCCGGGCGTGGCCGTGTCCGCCCCCTACATGGGCCCTTTTTTGCATGGATCGGGATCAGGAACGGTCGGGCGTTTACCGATTGCCAACCTCGAATGCGCACACTTTGAGACAAAGGCGCATCATGACGCCGCCGGCGCAGCCGTCTCAGAAACCCGGGAGGGAGGATCATTTCGGTGCAGACAAGGAACGGAACCATCCCCCTGCGCCCAACCGGGCGGATGTTCCGCATTGTCGCGGTCTTCGGCCTCCTGGCCCTGTCCGGGTGCGCGCCGCTGCTCGGCACCGTGGCGGCAGCCAACGTGGCCAGCCTGATGCACACCGACAAAACTCTGCCCGATCACGCCATCAGCAATGAACGCGAGCTGAACTGTTCCATTCTGCATACGGCCCGCAACGAAGCGTACTGCCAGCCCTATCCGCCCGATCCGCGCGCCCGTCTCGCCGCGATGGCACGCGAACTCTACTGCTATCGCACCCTTGGGATGGTGAACTGCTATACCCGCCCCGACTACAACGCCAGCCTGTCGCGGCTCGACTACGCCTACGGCTATGCCCCGCTGCCGCAACCACCCCTGCCACCGGCTCCTTCCGGCGCGACAGATCCGGTGCCGGGAAAGGCGATCCTTTCGGGGATGTATTGAGGCCCAGGATACATCGGGGCCGCACGGACGCCGGTCCGCTTCTGCATTTTCAAAAAAATGCACCTGATCGCTGGACGGAGGCGCCGTCCTGGTCAACAATATCCAAGTTGCTGTCGTCGTCGTAGATGTAACCGGAGCGTCTTTTGGTCCATGGGCAAGGTGCATCGCCTTTCCAATTCCGGCCCGACCAATCGTCCCACCTTTTTCGACCGCAACGAACTCAACCAGCTTCTGTCGCTTTACAGCCGCCGTGTCGCCAGCGGCGAGTGGCGCGACTATGCCATCGACCAGCGCGGCGGCAGCGCCGTATTTTCGGTGTTCCGGCACAGCCATGCCGCCCCCCTGTTCCGTATTGCCAAGCGTGCCTCCGGCAAAGGTACACACGGCGAATACGTGGTCCTGAGCGGCTGCCGGACCCTGAAGCGGGCAAGCACGATGCGTGAGGCGCTGTCAATTTTCAGGCCTGACCTCAGGGTCGTTCGGTGACCCGGCCGTCCGGATCCCCTTGCCGCTCATGTCCGTGCGGCCGGCACCTCGGCCCCCGATGATGCGACATTTCGGCTATTGTCCGGGCAGGATGTTCATGATATGTTCTTATCCGTCTTCGGATCATCGCCCCATGCCGACGGAAAGAGCGCAGCCATGGCGGGAATCAAGCGCCTTGCCCTGGCCGAAGCGGATCGTCGCCTCGCCGCCACGAAGCTGGGCGAAATCGCCGATCTCGGGGTCGACGTCTTCTGCCGGTGCAACCGCTGCGGCCACACCGGCCTGCTGGCAAGCCGCCATCTGATCCCGGTCCTGGGCCCGGCAACGCCGGTGCCCGAGGTCGGAGCCCGCGTGCGCTGCTCGCGGTGCGACGCGCGCGATGTCGCCACCCGCCCGGCCTGGCCCGGTTTGAACGAGAACCCGGGGCAGACTCCGGATCGGGCGGCAGTCGAAGGAGCAATCCCCGGGACCATGCGGCTCGTATTGGAGCGGAACTGAGGCTTGTCCATCCCCGCCCAATGCATAATCTCGACAGTGTCCGGTCTCGAACGTATCGAGCCGGCCCGGACCGGGGATCATCCGACCGACCCGGTCTGCGAACCGGAGATCGGATATGGAGCCTGAACCGCAACCGCGCATGCCCCGACGCCGGCCCGCGGCCCTGCCGCTCTATGTGATCGGTTTCGTCATTCTGGCCCTGGCGCTGATCGCGTGGCCGGCCTACCACAAGGTCATGCAGATCGAATGGCTACGCGGCCAGGCGTCGCTATCGTCGTGCGTCGCACCGGGCGGCGGTGCAGGGCCGGACTGGCTGGCGGAGATTCTCGACCGGGACCCCGCCCCCTGATGCCTGCCTGCCGTTTCCGCTCGGCTCCTACTCCCACTCTATGGTGCCGGGCGGTTTCGAGGTGACGTCATAGACGACGCGATTGATGCCGCGCACCTCGTTGATGATGCGGGTGGCGACATGCGCCAGGAAGGCGTGGTCGAAGGCGAAGCTGTCCGCGGTCATGCCGTCGGTCGAGGTTACGGCGCGCAAGGCGCACACCGATTCATAAGAGCGCGCATCGCCCATCACGCCGACCGTGCGCACCGGCAGCAGAACCGCAAAAGCCTGCCAGATGGCATCATAAAGACCGGCCTTGCGGATTTCATCGAGGTAGATCGCATCGGCCTTGCGCAGAATGTCGCAGCGTTCGGGCGTCACCTCGCCGAGGACGCGGATCGCCAGTCCGGGGCCGGGAAACGGATGGCGCCCGATCAGGTGCTCGGGCAGGCCCAGTTCACGGCCGAGCGCCCGCACCTCGTCCTTGAACAGTTCCCGCAGCGGTTCGACCAGCGCCAGCTTCATGCGCTCTGGCAGACCGCCGACATTATGATGCGACTTGATGGTGACCGACGGTCCGCCGGTGACCGAAACCGATTCGATCACGTCGGGATAGAGCGTTCCCTGGGCCAGGAAATCGGCCCCGACTTTCGAGGCTTCCTCCTCGAACACGTCGATGAAGGTGGCACCGATGATCTTGCGCTTGGCCTCGGGGTCGCTGACGCCGGCCAGCTTGCCGAGAAACAGATCGGCGGCATCGCGGTGAACCAGCGGAATGTTGTAGTGATCGCGGAACAGGGTCACAACCTCCTCCGCTTCGCCGGCACGCAACAGACCATGATCGACGAAGATGCAGGTCAGTTGATCACCGATAGCCTCGTGAATCAGGACCGCGGCAACCGAGGAATCGACGCCTCCCGACAGGCCGCAGACGACGCGACCCCGGCCCACCTGTCTGCGGATTGCGGCCATCGCCTGGTCGCGGAACGCGGCCATGGTCCAGTCCCCGGCACAGCCGGCCACATGCCGGGTGAAATTGGCGAGAAGGCGCGCCCCGTCGGGGGTATGCACGACCTCGGGATGGAACTGGACGCCGTAGATACGCCGTGCGTCGTCGGCGATCATGGCAAACGGCGCCCCTTCCGAAACCCCGACCACGCGGAAGCCGGCGGGCAGTCGGATCACGCGGTCGCCGTGGCTCATCCACACCTCGTGCCGTTCGCCGACCTGCCACACGCCCTCGGTCAAGGCGCAGGTATCGGTGACCTCGACATAGGCGCGGCCGAATTCGTGATGTTCGGCCGTCTCCACCTCGCCGCCAAGCTGGGCACAGAT
>RFLL01000041.1 GCA_003693905.1 Alphaproteobacteria bacterium | reverse complement strand
GATCATGACCCGCCCCGATGCCGAAACCGGAGCCAGCAGCCGCAACCGTACGGCGGAGGCTGCCACGGCCGCGGATGCGCACACGGCCCGGGCCATCGAAGCGGGCCGGCATCTGTTCGCGCAAAGCTGCGCCTTCGTCGGTGCGGCCGCGGACGAATCCGGCCTGCCGCTTACGCCTCTGCCCGAGGTCGCCTTTGCCGGCCGCTCCAACGTCGGCAAGTCCAGCCTCATCAACGCCCTGACCGGACGCAAGACCCTGGCCCGCACGTCCGGCACGCCGGGGCGTACGCGTCAGATCAATTTCTTCGCCCTCGGCGAACGTCTGATGCTGGTCGACCTGCCCGGCTACGGCTATGCCCGGGCCTCGAAGCGCGAGGTGCGCCACTGGACGGCGCTGGTCCATCGCTATCTCAAGGGGCGGGCGCAGTTGCGCCGGGTCTGCCTCCTGATCGACGCCCGCCACGGCCTCAAGGACGTCGACCGGCGCGTCATGGACGAGCTGGACGAGGCGGCCGTGTCCTATCAGGCGGTCCTCACCAAGGCCGACAAGCTGCGCCCGGAGGCCGTCGCGACGACCCGCGAGGCCATCACGCAGGTCCTGGCGCAGCGGCCCGCAGCCCATCCGCAATGCATCGCCACCAGCGCCGTTACCGGCCTCGGCATCGCCGAGCTGCGCGCGGCCTTGGCAACTCTGGCGATCGCGGCCGAACGAGGCTAGGCTGCGGCCCATGGCACCGACGACCTTCTCCGACGCCAAGCACTGGCTGCGCACGGCGCGCACCATCACCGAGGCGCTGCCCTTCATGCGCCGCTATGCCGGGCGCACGTTCGTCATCAAGTACGGCGGTCATGCCATGGGCGACCCCGATCTGGCCCGCGTGTTCGCCAGCGACATCGTGCTGCTGCGTCAGGTCGGCATTCATCCCGTGGTGGTGCACGGCGGCGGACCGCAGATCGGCGAGATGCTGGAGCGCCTGAAGATCAAGAGCCAGTTCGTCGACGGCCTGCGGGTGACCGATGCGGCCTCGGTCGAAATCGTCGAGATGGTCCTGTCCGGCATGATCAACAAGCAGATCGTGACCGCGATCAACGCCGCTGGCGGCACGGCGATCGGCATATCGGGCAAGGACGGCGGCCTGATTCAGGCGACCAAGGTGCGTCGTACCGTGCGCGACCCCGAATCGAACATCGAAAAGATTCTCGATCTCGGCTTCGTCGGCGAGCCGCGCCAGATCAATCCTCAGGTCCTCACCGCCTTGGAACAGTCGGGGATGATCCCGGTCATCGCGCCGATCGGCGTGGGGCCGGCGGGGGAGACCTTCAACATCAACGCCGATACCGTGGCCGGCGCCATCGCCGGGGCTCTGGGGGCGGCGCGGCTGCTGCTGCTCACCGATGTCATCGGCGTCCTCGACAAGGACGGCAAGCTCTTGAGCGAGCTGAGCGTCGAGGACGTGCGCGCGCTGCGGGCCGACGGCACCATCTCGGGCGGCATGATCCCCAAGCTGGAAACCTGCCTCAGCGCCGTGCAGCAGGGCGTCGATGCGGCCGTCATTCTCGACGGCCGGGTGCCGCACGCCCTGTTGCTGGAGATTTTCACCGATCGCGGCATCGGGACCCTGATCCGCCGCGTCTAGGGCCGTCGCGCGCGCGCCCGTGCCCGACATGCCCGCCCGGCATCCGGTATCCAGCTAATGGCTGACCAGCCCCTCGAAAAATTCGAGTTGCCAGGTCATCTCGTCCGGGGTCATCGGATAATTGATGCCGCCGCGCGGTTTGAGCGCCTGAGCGGGGGCGATGCCGCCCATGCGGATCTGGAGCTGGGTGGCGAATCGCATCGGACACTTCGCCTTCCAGGCCAGCGCGGTCACGCCCTTGGCGCTGTGGGCGCTCAGAATGTGATCGACCATCGCCACCGGCAGTCCGGCGCGCAAGGCTAGTCCGTGGCGTACCAGATCGCGGTCGCCCCCGTTCAGAGCCCGACTCATCGCCTCGTCGTCCAGTTGACCGCTGTCGAACAGGCGTCGGGCGCGCACGGCGGGGTCTTCCGCTTCGTCCTTCTTGCCGCCCTCCCGGGGCCGTTTGCGATTGCGCTTCTGATCGTCTTTCAACCGGCGGCGGACTTCCTTGGCGACGGCGCGGGCGGTCTTGCGGTCGAGATCGGTGCGCGCCTGCAGGATGCCGAGCAGGGACTCGGCGACGAAACCGGCCAGCTTCCGCACCGCGCCCAGCGACAGTTCGGGCCGGCGTACCAGCGCGCCGTGCCAGGTCGTGACCTCGAGTGCGGCATCGACCAGGCTGTCCAGCGTCTCCTCGCGAATCTGGGCGCTAGTGTTGTCCAGAAGCTCGGCGATCGCTGCCGTATCGTCGGTCTCGATGATGGCGTCGGTGACCCGTTCGCCGACGCCGTTGCGCCGCGAAATCGCCTTCAGGCGGCCGGTGACACAGCCGCTTCGGATGATTTCAATCAGGTCCTCGTCGCTGAGCAACGGTGAAAATTCGAGGATCGGACAGGCCACCACATCCTCGACGTCACGGGCTAGGCGCTGGATGACGTCGGGTGGCGCGGCGGCTACGTCCTTGAGCGCCTCGGCCACGATCTGGCGCACCCGCACGGCCTCGTCCTGGGCCAGGATCTCGATCACCTCGATCAGATACTTCTGGGCCTGTGCCTGCTCCTCGGCATCGAGATCGGGCATCAGACGGGCGACCTTGGCCGCCAGATGGCAGCGCACCGCCTCATCGCCGTCGCGCGCCAGTATGAGGTCGGCTTGGCGCGGGGTGGCATGGTTGGCGGCGATGCTCCGGCGTACTTCGCTGGACGCATCTTCGGCCAGGAAATAGAGGATCTCGGGCCGCACGTCCTCGCGCATGGCCAGGCGCGCGCGCACTGTCACGTCGGGATCGCGCGCCAGACGCTTGGACTCCTCATAGCTGACCGGACCGGCGGCCGGGCTGGGCGAGGCGGCGCGGGTCATGAGGCCGTCTCTTTTTCTGCCGTCTTCGACACCTCTGCCGTCTCCGACACGTCGACCTCGACCCCGCCCTTACCGCGGTGCTTGACCGCGTACATCGCCTGATCAGCGCGCTCGATCAGGGCCGCGGCATCGCCGTCATCGTCCGGCCAGCAGAAGGCGGCGCCGATCGACAGGCCCAGGGGATGATCCGGCGCGGCCGAAAACGGGGCCAGTTCCCGCGCCGCCTTGAGCAGGTCCTGCCCCTTCTGCCGCGCCGCGGCGGGGGTGATGTCTTCGATGAACAGGGCAAATTCGTCACCGCCGAGGCGCGCCGCCAGGTCGCGACTGCGTATCTGGTCGCGCAGGATGCGCGCCACCGTGGCCAGAACCACGTCGCCGCGCTGATGGCCGTGGCGGTCGTTGACGGCTTTGAAGTTGTCGAGGTCGATGAAGAACAGGGCCGCCCCGCCGCGCCAGCCGCCACGGCGGGAGAACCGTCGTTCGAGCTCGTTCAGGAAGCTGCGCCGATTGAGCAACCCGGTCAGAGGATCGCTCGACGACAGCGCCTCCAGTTCCTCCTGACGGGCCAGTT
>RFLL01000395.1 GCA_003693905.1 Alphaproteobacteria bacterium | reverse complement strand
GGGTCGACTTGCGCGATCCCTTGAAACCCTGGGATCCAGCCGACGCCCACGCGATGGTATTGCCCTGAACGTCGGTAATCGTAATCTTGGTGTTGTTGAACGTGGCGTTCACGTGGGCGATGCCGGAGGTGATGTTCTTCTTCTCGCGGCGGCGCAGCCGTGCCTGTGGTTTCGCCATGACGGTCCCGATCCGTTGCTCTACTTGGTGGCTTTTTTCTTGCCCGCGATCGGCCGGGCCTTGCCCTTGCGCGTGCGTGCATTGGTGTGGGTGCGCTGACCGCGAACCGGAAGCCCCTTGCGGTGACGCAGCCCGCGATAGCAGCCAAGATCCATCAGCCGCTTGATGTTCATCGCGACCTCGCGGCGCAGATCACCCTCGACCACATATTCACGGTCGATGGTTTCGCGGATCCGCACGACCTCGTCATCGGTCAACTGATTGACCCGACGTTCCTGCGGGATGCCGACCTTGGCGCAGATTTCCTTCGCCTTGGTCGGGCCGATGCCGTAGATGTAGGTCAGTGCGATCTCGACGCGCTTGTTGGTCGGGATGTTGACGCCAGCGATTCGGGCCACGTCCTGCTCTCCCTAACTTGTTCCGATATCTAAAGATTTTGGGCACACTAAACGGCCCGGGCACGCCCGCCCCAGGGGACAGCGGATTATAGGAAGGGCGAACGTCGAGTCAACCGTCATGGCGCCAGAATCGCCTCGATCTGCCGCGTCACCTCGTCGATCGGCGCCATGCCGTCCACCTCCTTCAGCACCCCCTTGTCCCGGTAATAGGGCAGGATCGGGGCGGTCTGTTCGTGATAGGCTTTGAGACGCGCGCGAACCGTCTCCTCGTTGTCGTCGGGGCGGCGCACGAACTCGGTGCCGCCGCAGATGTCGCACACGCCTTCGACCTTCGGCCGATTGAACTTGTCATGGTAGCTGGCACCGCACCTGGCGCACGTGAAGCGCCCGGTGATGCGTTCAACCAGGGCCTCTTCGTCGACCTTCATCAGAATCACGGCATCGAGCCTGAGCCCGCGCCGCGCCAGCATGTCGTCCAGGGCTTCGGCCTGGCTGACCGTGCGCGGAAATCCGTCCAGAATGAAGCCGTTGCGGCAGTCCGGCTGGCTGATGCGCTCTTCGATCATGGCGATCATCAGATCGTCGGGCATCAACTGCCCGGCCTCCATCACCGCCTTGGCGCGCCGGCCCAGATCGCTGTCCGCAGCCACCGCCTGGCGCAGCATGTCGCCGGTCGAGAGCTGAACGATCCCGTACTTTTCCTCCAGCCGCTTGGCCTGGGTGCCCTTGCCCGCCCCCGGCGGCCCCAGCAGGATGACGATCATCGCCGTCTCCCGCGCAGCTTGGCCTTCTTGATCAGCGCTTCGTACTGGTGTGCCAGCAGATGCGAATGGATCTGGCCGACGGTATCCATCGTGACCGTAACCACGATCAACAGACTGGTGCCGCCGAAATAGAACGGCACCGAGAAGCGGGAGATCAGAATTTCCGGCAGCAGGGAAACGACCGTCAGATAGATCGCGCCGATCGTGGTCAGGCGCATCAGAACGTAGTTCAGGTATTGCGCCGTATTGGCGCCCGGCCGGATGCCGGGGATGAAGCCGCCGTGCTTTTTCAGGTTCTCGGCCGTATCGGCCGGGTTGAACACGATGCTGGTATAGAAGAACGCGAAGAAGATGATCAGCGCCGCATAAAGCAGCAGATAGCCGCTGGTGCCGCGGCCAAGGAACGCCGTCACCCAAGTCAGCCATTCCGGCCCGGCACCGCCCGAGAATCCGGCCACCGTCAGCGGCATCAGCAGCAGCGAGGAGGCAAAGATCGGCGGAATGACGCCTGCCGGATTGAGCTTCATCGGCAGATGGGTGCTTTCGCCTCCGAACATGCGGTTGCCGACCTGACGCTTGGGGTACTGGACCACGATGCGACGCTGGGCCCGCTCCATGAACACGATGAACGTGATCACCGCCACCGCCATGATCATCAGGAAGATGACGAACCCGGCCGAAAGCGCGCCGGTGCGGCTCAGCTCCAGGGTACTGGCGACCGCGCGCGGCAGGTTGGCCACGATGCCCGAAAAGATGATCAGCGAGATGCCGTTGCCGACGCCGCGCTGGGTGATCTGCTCGCCCAGCCACATCAGGAAGATCGTCCCCCCGGTCAGGGTGATGACCGTGGTCATGCGGAAGAACGCGCCCGGGGAAAGCACCGCCGAGCCGCTCGGGCCGGTCATGTTTTCCAGCCCCACGGCGATCCCGTAGGCCTGAACCGCGGCCAGAAGAACCGTCCCGTAACGGGTGTACTGATTGATCTTCTTCCGCCCCGCTTCGCCTTCCTTCTTGAGCGCCTCCAGCGACGGCGAGACCGCGGTCATCAACTGCATGATGATCGAGGCCGATATGTAGGGCATGATGTTGAGGGCGAAGATCGTCATCCGCCCCAGCGCCCCGCCGGCGAACATGTTGAACATGCCCAGGATGCCGCCGGCCTGCTGCTGGAAGATCTGCTCCATCACCGTCGGGTCGATACCCGGCGACGGGATGTACGTGCCCAGCCGATAGATGACCAGGGCGCCGAGCGTGAACCAGATACGCTTTTTCAGCTCCGTCGCCTTGGACAAGGCGCTGAAGTTGATACTGGCAGCAAGCTGTTCAGCGGCGGATGCCATGCACGGCCTCGCTTTCGGGGCGCATCTTCCCTTGATCTGCCGCCGGCAGCCGTTGGCGAACCGGGCCGCAAGAGGATGCGGATTCTTTCGTTATCAGGGAATTACGCCGACTCGTTTGGTTCCTACCTTACGCATGGATCAGGCCGATGCCGGGGCCTCAGCCTGGCTTGTGGCAGCCGTTGCAGGGGCCGTCACGTCGACATGGCCCCCGGCCTGCTCGACCGCAGCGATCGCCGCCTTCGAGGCGCCGACGACTGATATAGTGATTTTGGCTTTCAGGGTCCCTTTTGCAAGGAGCCGCACGCCATCGCGCGGATTGTTGACCAGGCCCGCCGCGCGCAGGGCTGCCGTGTCGATGGGGGTTTTGGGATCCAGCTTGCCGGCGTGCGGCCAGACGCTCAGCCAGGTTCCGAGAAGCAGCGTCACGCCCAAAGCCAGGGTCCCCACCGCCCATCCGGTCAGGGCCGCCCGTCGTGCAGCGCGCAGGTCGGCACACGACAAGAAGCGCTGGACCGCCTGCTGGCCGGTGCCGAACAGCGC
>RFLL01000040.1 GCA_003693905.1 Alphaproteobacteria bacterium | reverse complement strand
CGGATTGGTCGCCGCCTGTCCGGCCGCTGCCAGGCGCGCGCCCAACTGCGCGGCTTCCGCCGGATCGCCGTTGAGAACGCGGCTGCGGATCGGAACCGCACCGCCGACGGCATAGCGACGCCCGTCCGGCCCGGTCCGATAGACGTATTCGATCGCACCGGCAAGGTCGCCGGCGGCGGCGGCATGTGCCTGTTCCTCCTGCCGCACCTGGGCGTCGCGCTGGCGCAGGCGGTCGACGACCGCCTTTTCCTCGGGGCTGAGGCGCTCCGGCGTGCGTGCGCCGGCGGCGGCGACCGGGCCCGGTCTGTGCCTTCCCGGCTCGATCGAGGCGGCCGCGGATGACGGGAGCACGGAAGCAGAAGCAGGTGTGACGGGAGCAGACGTCACGGCGCGCGCGCCGGCACCCGCCTGTTCCGGGCGGACCGGCTCGAACGAGCGCACGCGCAAGGCAACCAACGCCCGGCCCTCCTCATCGCGCGCACCGATGACCTGACGGCCGATGACGAGGCCCAAGCGTCCCCCCGGCCCGAAGGCGCCGATACTGCCGATCGCGGATGATGACATCGCGGGTGTCAGATCTGTACCCGAAGGGAATCCTGACCTATCAGGCTACCGCGTCGCGTCTAAAAATCGGTAAAAGAACAAGATGTGAATTTATTATTTAAAATCAATATATTATATCAATATCCGGAACTATGATATCAGCAATTGAGAAAACAACGATGCCCGCCTTCCATTTATCCCGCCCGGCGCACATCCGCCATGCCAACCGGACGCATCGACACGACGCCGTCGGCAACGATAGTATGCCCGGGTGAGACGAGACGGTCGGCCGGTGCAACCGGTGGCCGAGGGAAGGCTGGAACAAGAAAATCTGGGGGCTAGCGACCATGACGCGCAGCGCACGTACGCTCTTGGGGTGGGTCGTCGCCGGAGTGGCGACCCTGTCGATGATCGTCGCGCCGGCGGCGGCCGAGCCGGGACTGCACATCGAGCTCAACAAGACCGAGGACGGTGGGCAGTCCTGTCTTGCTTCGTTCGTGGTCCGCAACCAGCTCGGCCATACCCTGGATCGCTTCAGCCTCGATCTTTACGTGTTCGACCGCAACGGCGTCATCATTCGCCAGGTGCTGCTCGATATGGCCCCTTTGCGCAATGACAAGACCACGGTCGCCCGCTTCGCCCTGATCGACCGGCCGTGTGCGGATATCGGCCAGCTTCTGGTCAACAGCATTCCTTCGTGTCGCGCCGAAGAATCCGGGCAGACGCTCGATTGCGTGGGCCGCCTGACGGTCTCCAGCCGCGACCGCATCGAAATGGTCAAGTAAGCCCCCGCAAAGGCGTGCTTGCCGTTGTCCACAAGTTCCGTGCCGGCGCAGGAGCACGCCCATGTCACCGCAGACCACCGCAGAAACCGCCGCCGCGCGGGAAGGTATCGGCCGGGCGCCGTCGGTCCATATTCAGGCTGCCCGACTGGACTATGCCGGAATGGTGGTGTTCGATTCTCTCGATCTCACCCTGCCCGGTGGCGAAACGACCTGCCTGCTCGGCCCCTCGGGGGTCGGCAAGACCAGCCTGCTGCGCCTCATTGCCGGACTCAACGATTCCGCCGGCAGCCGCGGCACGGTTCTCGGGGACGACGGCCGCCCGGTGCACGACCGCATCGCCTATCTGGCACAGCAGGACCTGCTGCTGCCGTGGCTGTCGGTGCTGGGCAACGTCGTTCTCGGCTACCGCCTGCGCGGCCAGCCGATCACGCCGGCGGTCGCGGAGCGTGCCCGCACCCTGATCGCCCGGGTCGGCCTGGCCGGGCGCGAAGGAGACCGCCCGGCCCGCCTGTCCGGCGGCATGCGCCAGCGCGTGGCCCTGGCCCGCACTCTGATGGAGGAGCGTCCCGTCGTCCTGATGGACGAACCGTTCTCCGCCCTCGATGCGATCACCCGCTTCGAGCTTCAGGCCCTGGCGGCGGAGTTGTTGCAGGCGCGTACCGTTCTACTGGTCACCCACGATCCGCTGGAGGCGCTGCGCCTCGGCCACCGGGTCCTCATCATGGCCGGGGCACCGGCGCGGATCGAAGCCCCTCTGATACCGCCCGGCTCCCCCCCGCGTGCACCGGGCGATCCGGCAATACTCCGCCTTCTGGCCGACCTCCTGGCCCGCCTGAGCGCAGCCCGTTCGGTCCCCGGGGAAATATCGTGAGAATTGTGCGTCCGCTGCTCATCTTCGCCGGATTGATCGCGCTGTGGCAGCTTGCGGTCATGGTCACGGGGGCGCCGCACTACATTCTGCCCGGGCCGATGCGTGTCCTGCGCGCGTTGAGCGGGAACGCCTCTCTGCTGCTCGATCACGCGACGGTCACCGTGGTCGAGATCCTCCTCGGCCTGGTCCTTGGTACCGTTCTGGGGTCCCTGGCCGCACTGGTCATCGCCACCGTGCGTCCGGCGCGGCGCTGGCTGCTGCCGGTGCTGGTGATTTCACAGGCGATTCCCGTCTTTGCCCTGGCACCGATGCTGGTGCTGTGGCTGGGCTACGGCCTGGCCTCCAAGGTCGCAATGGCGACGCTCATCATCTTCTTTCCGGTGACGACCGCGTTCTTCGACGGCCTGCGGCGGACCGAGCCGGGCTGGCTCGACCTCGCCCGCACCATGGGGGGGCGGCCGCTGCACGTTCTATGGCACCTGCGCATTCCCGCCGCCCTGCCGGCGTTGACCTCGGGCATCCGCGTCGCCACCGCGGTGGCCCCGATCGGCGCCGTGGTCGGCGAATGGGTCGGCTCCAGCGCCGGCCTGGGATACCTGATGCTCCACGCCAACGCCCGCATGCAGGTCGATCTGATGTTCGCGGCGCTGTTTCTGCTGGCGCTCTTTGCGGTCGGGCTGTATGTGACCGTTGACGCCGGGTTGCGCCGGGCCCTGCCCTGGCAGCCGGAGGACGGCCGCCTGACGGCTGATTGACAGGCGCAAGTCCTGTGGAAACCCTCACATATTCGTGTTGCAGTGCCGCATGGCGGCGCCGTTCACAAGGCTTGAACCACGGGCCGCAAACGATATGATCGGCACGGCGTTGACTTGACCGCCGGACGGGCGAGAAGCTGGCGGCACGCGCGATAAACAATAACACGGGAGGTGTTCACTATGTCGCGATTGAAGGTTCTCCGCTCTGTGGCTTCGGCGAGCGCAATCGCCGCGGTCGCACTGGCCGGCCCGGCGATGGCCAAGGTCGAAGGGGATACGATCATCCTCGGTTCGGCCCTGTCGCTGACCGGCAAATACTCGACCAACGGCAAGCACGCCCAGAACGGCTACGAACTGGCGGTCAAGCGCATCAACGAGATGGGCGGCGTCAAGGTCGGGGGCAAATCCTACAAGCTGAAGATCAAATACTACGACGATGAATCGACGCCGGCGCGCGGCGCCCAGTTGGCCGAACGCCTGATCCAGCAGGACGGCGTCAAATTCATGCTCGGACCGTACTCGTCGGGCCTGACCAAGGCGATCGCCCCGGTCACCGAAAAGTACAAAATCCCGATGATCGAGGCCGAAGGCGCCTCGCGGTCCCTGTTCACGCAAGGGTACCGGTATCTCTTCGCGGTGCTGTCGACCTCGGAGCAGTACCTGGCTGGGGCCATCCAGTTGGCGGCTGAAATCGCCGAGAAGAACGGCCGCAAGGCATCCAACATCAAGATCGCGATGGCGTTCGAGAACGACCCGTTCTCGCTCGACGTGCGCGCCGGCGTGATCGAGGATGCGAAGAAGTACGGCATGAAGATCGTCGTCGACGACAAGCTGCCGCGCGATCTGAGCGACATGTCCGCGACCCTGACCAAGGTCAAGGCGCTCAAGCCCGATCTTCTGGTCGTCTCGGGCCATTCCAAGGGCGCAGCCACGGCGGCGCGTCAGGTCAAGGAAATGCGTGTCATGACGCCGATGGTTGCGGTCACGCACTGCGAAGCGGCGCAGGTGACGGCCAAGTTCCCCGACGCGGTCGAGGGCTGGCTGTGCCCGACGCAATGGGCCGAAACTCTGAGCTACAGCGATGAATATTTCGGCTCGGCGGCGGATTACGACAAGCTGTTCAAGCAGACCTACTCGAGCTACAAGTCGGTTCCCTACCAGGCCGCGCAGGCGTCAGCCGCCGTGCTGGTGTGGAAGGATGCGTTCGAGCGCGCCAACTCCTTTGACACGGAAAAGGTGCGTGACGCCATCGCGGCAACCGACATGATGACGTTCTATGGCCGCATCAAGTTCTCCGAGCGCGGCAACAACATCGCCAAGCCGATGGTTCTACGTCAGATCCAGAACGGCAAATATGTCGTTGTCGCGCCGTCGAAGTGGGCCTCGCATCCGGTCGTCTATCCGCGGAAAATCCTGTACTGAACCGATACCGGATGTAGAACCGGCTGACTGACATGGCATCGACCGTCCCCGTCGCCCGGCGGCGGGGACGGCGGTGCCCGTCTTTACCCTTTCCCTGGTAGCACAGTTCATGTCGGACAATATTTCGCTTCTTGTCCTGGCACCGGCGCTCAACGTCCAGCTCATCCTGGACGGGATCATGATCGGGGCCATCTTCGCGCTTGCCGCCTACGGCCTGGCGCTGGTGTGGGGCGTGATGAACGTCAAGAACCTGGCCCAGGGCGATTTTGTCATCATGGGCGGCTATGTCGGCGTCCTGATGTCGGAAAACGGCATTCACCCGATCCTCGCCCTGCCCGTGGCCATCGTTCTGATGTTCGGGTTCGGATGGCTGATCTACCGCATCATCATCGTGCGCGTGATCGAACGTGACCTGTTCACCTCGCTTCTGGCCACCTTCGGGCTGGCGCTGGTGATCCAGCAACTGCTCAATCTGATCTTCGGCTCCGACGTGCGGACCGCCGAATCCGGGTTCGGGACGCTGTACATCCTCGGCGGGCTGGTCACCATCGCCGAAATCAAGCTGGTGTCGCTCGGCCTGGCCGCCCTGCTGGCAATCATGATCGTCGCCTTCATGAAGCTGTCGCGCATGGGCCAGTCGATCCGGGCCACGGCCCAGAACGCGCGCGCAGCACGGATCATGGGCATCGACACCGACCGCGTCTACGCCTTCACCTATGCCCTCAACGCCGCCATCTGCGGGGCCGCCGGCGTGCTGATCTCGATGATTTGGGTGATCCAGCCCTTCTTCGGTATTTCCTATTCGATCCGCTCGTTCGTGATCGTCACCGCCGCCGGGCTGGGCAATCTGCCAGGGGTCATTCTGGCGGCGCTCGGGCTGGGGGTGGCGGAGCAGTTTTCCGGCTTCATCATCGGCGCCGAATTCCAGCAGGCCACGGTCGTCAGCCTGCTGCTGCTGGTTCTCATCATCCGCCAGCTCCAGATGCGCCGGCACCGGAAGGTGGTGATATGAGCGGTTTCACACGCATTGCCGGATACGGCGCAATCCTGGTGTTCGGAATCGCCGCCCCGTTCATCTTTCCGAGTTACACGTTTCAGGCGGCGATGTTGTGGATCATGATCCTGTTCGCCCTGACCTGGGACATCATGGGCGGGCAGATGGGCTACAATTCGCTCGGCAACATCTTCTTCTTTGGCGCCGGCATGTACACCTCGGCCGTGGTCCAGATCGGGCTCTACTACGATGTGGGCGCCTATACGTCGGCCTTCGGTGCCATCAAGGTCGATTTCACGCCGGAGCAATATTTCACCGGTCTGTTCCTGGGCATGGCCGTGGCGGCGGTGGCCTGCGTCCTGTTCGCCGTCATTCTCGGCTGGGCCTTCTTCGGTCTGCGCGGCCCCTATTTCGCGATCGGCACGCTGGGGGTCGCCCTGGCGGCGGGCGAGCTGGTCGGCGGCTGGGACCTTCTCGGCGGCGGCGGCGGCATCTCGATGCCGGTCTATCCCGGCGCCCCGGACGAGCGTGCCTTTTTCTTCTACACCATCTGCTTCGCCTTGGCGGTGGCCACCTTCCTGTTTCTGCGCTGGGCCTATTCCACCCGGTTCCAGACCACGATCAACGCCATCCGCGACGACGAGGACAAGGCCGAAGCGATGGGCATTCACACCCGTCGCTACAAGACCGTCGCATGGGCGATCGGCGCCTTTTTCCTCGGCATGTCGGGCGCCATCTTCGGCAACATGATCGGTTTCATCGAGCCGCTGGAGGTCGCCTTCCCGACCGTGACCTTCGGCATCTTCATGGTCGTGATGTCGCTGCTCGGCGGCAAGGGAACCCTGTGGGGCCCGGTGCTGGGGGCAACCCTGTTCCACATCATCAAGGAGGTGACCTGGACCTATCTGCTGGGCTGGCAATGGGTCGCGCTCGGTGCGCTGATCATCGTCAATGTCGTGTTCTTCCAGCAGGGCATCCTGGGCTGG
>RFLL01000039.1 GCA_003693905.1 Alphaproteobacteria bacterium | reverse complement strand
GATCCTGGGTGAAGCGGTGGTGGGCGAAGTGAAAGGCGCGGAACCAGCCCGGCGGCAGCAGAAGCAGAAAACCGCACAGCGCGGCGACGACCTCGTTCAGCCACCGGCTGCGGAACGCCGTGCGATGGATGGTCTCGTGCAGCGGCGCGAACAGGAACACCAGCACGATCCCGTGAGCAAAGAGCGCCGGTACCAGCCACGCGGAACCGATGGAGAAGAAGATCAGCGCCCCGGTTGCGCTCAGCGTTGCCACATGTCCGGCCAACTGTACCAGACCGTGCCGGTTGCTGCGCCGAGCCAGGGATTTCAGGGCTCCAGGCTCGATCATCGGATCGCGGGCGTCCCCATTTCTTTGTCCCCTTCGTTTGTGGTGCGCATCGTTGCCACCCGTTTTTTGCCGCCCGGGGAAACAGCTCAATCGGCCAACGCCTCGGCGTGATGGCGCAGGTGGTCTTCGACAAACGTCTGAATGAAATAATAGCTGTGGTCGTAGCCGGGCTGCATGCGCAATTCGAATGGCTGTCCCGCCGCTTCGCAGGCCTCGACCAGAAGTTCCGGGCGCAGTTGCTCGTCGAGGAAGGGATCGGCGCTGCCCTGATCGATCAGCAGTCGTGCGCGCGACGGCCGTTCGGCAATCAGAGCGCAGGCGTCGTAGCGCCGCCAAGTGCTCTCATCGGGACCGAGATAGCCGCGGAACGCTTTGAGGCCCCAGGGAACGCGCGTCGGCGCGCAGATCGGGGCAAAGGCCGAGACCGAACGATACGTGTCCGGGTTCTTCAGGTGGATGGTCAGTGCCCCGTGTCCGCCCATCGAATGGCCGAAAATGCCCTGCCGCGTCATGTCGACCGGGAAGTGCGTGGCGATCACGGCCGGCAGATCCCGGGTGATGTAGCTGTACATGTTGTAATGGCGCGACCACGGCGTCTCGGTCGCATCGAGATAGAAACCGGCGCCGGTGCCGAAGTCCCAGTCGTCGTCTTCGCCCGCGATGTCGGCGCCGCGCGGCGAGGTGTCGGGGGCGACCAGCATGAGGCCGAGTGCGCTCGCCATGCGCTGCGCCCCCGCCTTTATGGGAAAGGTCTCTTCGTTACACGTCAGCCCGGCGAGGTAGGTCACGACCGGCACCTCTTCGCCGGCCACCGCCCGGGGCGGCTGATAGACGGCAAAGCGCATGGTCAGCCCGCCGCAGGCTTCGGATTGGTGGCTGTAGAAACCCTGAATGCCGTCGAAGCAGCGCTGCTCGCTGATGGTCTCGATATCGTTCGTCGATGTGCTCATGCTCACCGTCCCTCCATGGCTGCCGGCAGCCGAACGTGGCCGTTCACAGGCCGCGCCGTGTTACCGCGGGGCGGGGCCGGATGCCGGCGTCTCGTTGATGTTCCAAGCCAGGGTAATCCGTTCGCGCGTGCCGAGGTAGCGGTCGACGAAATGAACGAGCTGCCCGGGAAAGATGATCATCATGCCGGGGTGCATCGTCGGACCGCACGGGGTCGTTACCCGGCCGGGTTCATCCTGACAGCAGACCTTGAGGCGCGGATCGGCGAAGCAGAAGGTTCCGGCCCCGAACCCCTGCGTCGGCCCGTCGCCGAGGTCGAGGAAATAGACCACGCTGGCCAGGGCGCGGCGATGGCTGTGCGGCATGCAGTAGTCGCCGTGGCGGTAGAGCGAAGCCCAGCTCAGATCGACGGCCGCCTTGTCGGTGCCGATGGTGCGTTTGAACAGGGTGATTGCCCGCGCGTGAACGAGGTCGGCCTCGGGACAGTTCCAGCGATCGAGATCGAATACCTTGCTGCTGCCGATTGCACCCTCGTAGTTCTTGGTGAAGTGGGGATCCTTCTCCAGTTCCAGAGCGCGGGCGATCAACGCCGGGTGATAGCTCGGCCAGTCGGGAAACAGTGCGACCTGGATTGCCGGGTCGCTCCATTCCTCGACCCGGGTCGCTTCGGGCCAGATATCATCCGGACCGGTTCGTAGGCTCTCTTCTCTCAAAAGACGACCACGCTGCGTATCGACTTGCCTTCGTGCATCAGCTCGAAAGCGGTGTTGATCTCGTCCAGCGGCATGGTGTGGGTGATCAGATCGTCGATGTTGATCTTGCCCTCCATGTACCAGTCGACGATGCGTGGGACATCGGTGCGTCCGCGCGCGCCGCCGAATGCGGTACCTTTCCAGGTCCGCCCGGTGACGAGTTGGAACGGGCGCGTCGAAATCTCCTGCCCAGCGCCGGCAACGCCGATGATGACCGAAACGCCCCATCCCTTGTGGCAGCATTCGAGGGCCTGGCGCATGGTTTTGACGTTGCCGATGCATTCAAAGCTGTAGTCGGCGCCGCCGCCGGTCAGGTCGACCAGATGGGCGACGAGATCGCCGTCGACCTCGTTCGGGTTGACGAAGTGGGTCATGCCGAACTTTTCAGCCAGCGGGCGTTTGGACGGGTTGACGTCGACGCCGACGATCTTGTCGGCGCCGACCATACGCGCTCCCTGAATGACGTTGAGGCCGATGCCGCCGAGCCCGAAGACGACAACGTTGGCGCCCGGTTCCACCTTGGCGGTGTTGATGACTGCGCCTAGGCCCGTGGTGACACCGCAGCCGATGTAGCAGACCTTGTCGAACGGCGCATCGGGGCGGATTCTGGCGACCGCGATTTCCGGCAGCACCGTGTAGTTGGCGAAGGTCGAGGTGCCCATGTAATGCAGGATCGGTTTGCCGCCCAGGCTGAACCGGCTGGTGCCGTCGGGCATGACGCCGCGGCCCTGGGTCTCGCGCACCGCTTGGCACAGGTTGGTCTTGGGATTGAGGCAGTATTCGCAGTTGCGGCATTCCGGGATGTAGAGCGGGATGACATGATCGCCCTTGCGAAGCGAGTTCACGCCCGGTCCGGTGTCGACGACGATTCCCGCGCCTTCATGGCCCAGAATGGCCGGAAACAGGCCTTCCGGATCTTCGCCCGACAGGGTGTAGGCGTCGGTATGGCAGACGCCGGTCGCCTTGATCTCGACCAGAACTTCGCCCTCTTTGGGGCCGTCGAGCTGTACCGTCTCGATCGACAGCGGTTTTCCGGGCTCGAAGGCTACGGCGGCGCGGACATCCATGGTGCGGTTCCTCCCCGATCGCTTCGTGATGATGTCGATCGCATCCTTCCAGCCTGTGCCGGGCAATGCAATAGCATCGCGCCAAGGGGCACCGCATGGTGGCCGGAAGAAAAGGGAAAAATCGCAAGCCGCCCGTTTGCACCGCGCGGACGAGGCCGCTATTCGGCGGCGGCGACGGCCCGTGACTGTTCGCCCGCGCGCAGTTCTTCACCGAGGAAACGGGCCAGGGTGGACATGCCCGCGCCCGCGATGCCGGCGGCCGCTTCGGCCTGCTGGTTGTAGTTTGTGTTGGTATTCACGTCGTAAGTGAACAGCTCGCCTGCTTCATCGATGATGAACTCGATCCCGGCGACTTCGATCCGGTTGTCGCGCAGGAAACGGGCATAGCATTCGAGCACCGGGTGGGTGAAATCGGGCAGCACGGTAAACTTGCCGCCCGAAGAAGGCGCCTCGGCGGCCGGTGCATCGGCCGGGCAGAACGTATCCTCCACGGCGCAGGCATCGGCCGGGCACAGCTCGAACCCGTCGCGGGTATCGACACGCACCGCATACACAAAGCGCCCACCGATGAACTCGCACCGGGTGATGAACGGCTGCGGCGCGCGTATGTAT
>RFLL01000394.1 GCA_003693905.1 Alphaproteobacteria bacterium | reverse complement strand
ATTTCCAGCAGCAGGTCCAGGGTGCTTTTAGGCTGCGCTGGCGACGGCGCATGTTTGCGTCGCAGCAGAGGACGAGCCGCAGAGGCGGTCGGATCGGTGTCGGCGCTGAGCTCCTCGAGTTCCCATTCGAGGCTTGCCAACGGCCGGCCCCGATCCGTCGTCATGAGGCGTGCCTCCGGCCACGACCGGCCTTGGCTTCCGGCGCCGGTCCCTCGGCAACGGCCGCCTGTTTGGCACGCCCCGCCGCCGCAGGCTTGGTTGCGGCGGCGCGCGAAGATTTTTTCCGTCTGGTGTCGGTTGACGGCGCCGTCGACACGCCGACACTTCCACTCAGCGGCTCGGCTGCGCGGTTGAGGGCATCGGCGATGGTCCGCTTCAGCTCCTCCTCGCATGACTGGAAGTAGCTGACGATGCTCTTGGGCGTCCACTCGGCGACCATCCGCTCGAGAAGCGCTTCGTCGAGGGCCAGACCGCGCGCTTCGATGTCCCGAAACGCCTGACGCAGAATGATGTGCGATGCCAGCACGGCCTCCAGACTGGGAACACCACTGGGCGGGCCGTCGGATGCATGGTTGTCACTCTCGCCGGTCATGACGGCACGGCGTCCGGCGCCGCGACCGGGCGCCGACGCGCGGGTGCCGTCTTCCGACGACGGCAGTGCCTGGCGCTGGGTGCGCAACTGCTCCTCGAGCAACCTGATGTAGGCCAGCCACCGCGGCTGCCCGGGCAGGGTCGATTCGATGACCCGGGTGCTGACGTTGAGCACCTCGGCCAGAATCAGAACGATCCAGTTGCGCGCGGTTTCGAATGGAGTCATCCTGGCCTGCCCAATCGGCCTCCGGTGCCACCCGTCGGCCCCGTGTCAGCCCGTGCCGGCAAGACCTTGCAAAAGAAATGCCGAGAGCCTCGTCTGCAATCTATGCGTGTACTCGCAATGGTTGTATATCGTCGCGATTAAAAACCCCTTAACCCCTTCCCGCCCGATGGGAACGGACGAAAACGCTTCGACTTCGACACGTCTGATTAAGGATGAACCAGGAAGCGGAGGAGCCGTCGCATGCCGCGGAGGCTCTCCGTCGGATTCGCCTTGTGCTCACGGGCCAGGAAGCCGGCCGTGGGCAAAGTTCAGCCACGCTCCTGCGGCCATGGCGAGTCCGTAGGGAATCCCTTCCCCGGAACGCAGCAGACGCGGCAGTTGCGACCGGGACCGGGCGAAGGTGCGCCCGCGGCTCTGCCGCCCTGCGTGGATACCGACTACGGCGCGCACGGCCACCAGAACCAGCGCAAGCCCGCCACCGGCCAGGGCAATGGTCACCAGCAACCCGGGCAGCTGCCACAGGCCGCTCCACAGGGCGAGCGCGACCAGAAGTTTGACGTCGCCGCCGCCCAGCAGACCGCGATGAAACAGAAGACCGGCACCCAGCAGCGCCAGACCTGCGGCCGCGACGTGGGACAGCCAGTCGACGGGCCCCGGCGCCACAGCGGCCGCCGCGACGAACAGGGCGATCAGAGTCAAAGGTACCGCATTGGGAATGACATAGCGGCACACGTCGCAGAGCGCCCCGACGCCAAGCGTCAGAACGAATGCCCCCTGCACCGCGGCGGCGATCCAGCGTCCTTCCGCTTCCATCCGCGCCTGTTCCTTGGCTCCTGTTTTTCTCGTTCTCTTCGTTCTCGTTGTCCCCGCCCCTTCATCGGCGCCGGCTCAATTGGCGCCGGCTTCGGGAGCAATGGCGGAAGGTGGGGAAACGGCACCCAGCCGGCGCAGGTCCTCCAGATAGACCAGATTGCCGACGGCCACCGGGTTGTAGCGTGGATCGGCGGCGATGGCGCGACGAAACAGCGCTTCGGCCGTCGCGTGCTCGCCGCGCATCAAGGCGACAAAGCCGGTATCGTTCAGGGCCCTGGCCTTCTCACGCTCCGTCACCCCCAGCAGCGCCGTGTCGTAGCGCCCCTGCCAGGCCAGGGCGAGACGCAGGTTGGCGCGCGCAAGGCGCAGCTCGGGGTCGTAACTCAAAGCGCGTTCGAAGGCGTCCTGCGCTTCGCGGTAGCGCCCCTGTAGCAGAAATGAAACCCCCATGTTGTTGTGCACCTCGCCGGCATCGGGGCGAATCGCCAGCGCCCGGGCGTAACTCTCGTACGCTGCCGTCCACGCGCGGCGGGCATCGTACAGAACGCCCAGCCCATTCCACGCCCGCCACAATCCGTCATCACGCGCGAGCGCGCGACGCAACGAACTCAGCGCCGCCTGCCGATTTCCGGCCTTGAGGTGCGCCAGCCCCTGCCCCTGCAGCGCCCGGATCGCAACCGCCGGCCGTGCCGTCAGGGCCGCAAATGCACGTGCGGCGGCATCCGGGTCGCCGGTGGCCAGAATCACCTCCGCTTCGATCAGGCGGGCACGCGCATCACCGGGATTGCGGGCCGCAACCCGTGCCGCCAATGCCCGCGCCTGGACGTAGTGATGTACCGCCAGGGCCCGCTCGGCCGCGTCGAGATCGTGCGGATCGGCAGCCTGCGGACTGACCGCAACGGCTGGCACCGCCGCGCCCGGTACCGGCCCGCCTTCGCCATTCACAAGCCCGGCGCAACCGGACAGTGCAAGGATCCCGAGCACCGCCACGCACCGGCGCCGCCTCTTCCTTCTTCTCCCGTCCATGACCCTTTCCCCGAGCGGTGAATCCATCTGCTTCGGCTTCCCGTCCCCTGTTGTCACGGGTCGCTCCCCGGCATCGGTGGATGATGCCAACCTGTCAGGCTTGTCGGCACCGCCACATGGGTCGGATATCCGCCCGACCCTCCTTCCAGGCGCACCGCCGGCATCCGCGGTGCCAAGCTGCCGGGTGCTCCCATGGGGGCGCTCAGATAGTTCAGAGAAAGCGCCGAGGATGGCAGCGGCAACGCGCGTGCCGGGCGCCGGTCCGACACCTGCACCTGCGCCCCGGGCGGTCGCGTGACGAGGTAATAGCTCCCCCGGCCGCCGCGTTCGATTCGCGGT
>RFLL01000393.1 GCA_003693905.1 Alphaproteobacteria bacterium | reverse complement strand
CACCTGTTCCCAGCAATCCCAACTTCATCGCCGATGCGGTCAATCGGGTCGGGGCGGCTGTGGTTCGCATTGATGCGCAGAACACTAACGCCGAAGTGCCCGAAGCTTTTCAAAATCCTTTCTTTCGCCGTTTTTTCGACCTGCCCGAGCAGCCGCCACAGCGTCGGGCGCTGAGTGCCGGCTCCGGCGTCATCGTCGATGCCGAGAACGGCTACGTCATAACCAATCATCACGTGGTCCGGCGCGCCGAGAAGATCACCGTCACCCTCAAGGACCGGCGGCGAGTCGAGGCTGAACTGATCGGCAGCGACCCGGCCACCGATATCGCACTGCTCAGGATCAAGACCGACGATCTGTCCGAACTGCCGCTGGGCGATTCCGATCAGGTCAGGGTCGGCGATCTCGTGATCGCGGTCGGCAATCCGTTCGCGCTTGGCCAGACGGTTACTTCCGGCATCGTCAGCGCCCTTGGGCGCAGCGGTATCGGCAGCGAAAAATACGAAGATTTCATTCAGACCGATGCCCCCATCAATCCCGGCAACTCGGGCGGGGCGCTGGTCAATACCAAGGGCGAGTTGATCGGCATCAATACGGCTATCATCGCGCCGGGCGGCGGCAACGTCGGCATCGGGTTCGCGGTGCCGTCGAACATGGTGCGCGCGGTGATGGATCAGCTTCTGCGCTATGGCGAGGTGCGGCGCGGGCGCATCGGCATTCTGATTCAGGACCTGACGCCCGAGATCGCCGACGCGCTGAAGATTCCGAGCAAACGCGGCGCCATCGTGACGCGGGTGGAACCCGATTCCCCGGCCGAAGCCGCCGGCCTGAAGGCGGGCGACGTGATCGTCGAAGTCAACGGTGATCCCGTCGTCAATGCATCCGACCTGCGCAATACGATCGGATTGATCGAACGCGGCAAGACGGTCGAGATCACCTATTATCGCGACGGCACGCGCCACACGGCACAGGTGCGCATCGGCACCGTCGAAGCGGCGGCGGCAGACAACGAAACGATCAAGAAACTGGCCGGCGCGCGCTTTACCGAAATTCCCGAAGACCATCCCGCCTACGGCAACGTCAAAGGCGTCTTCGTGGCCGAGGTCATCCCCGGGAGCCCGGCGTGGGGCCTTGGCCTGCGCAACGGTGACATCATCCTGGCCGTCAACCGGCAGCGCGTGAAATCGGTGGAAGAATTCCGCGCCACCGTCAGCCGGGCCAGGAACGTCATCGCGCTCAACGTCCTGCGCGGGAATGTGGAACTGTTCCTGGTCGGGCGGTAGGCGGAGATGGCGACCGCACTCCGATCCCGCCCGCCGCGGTGGCAGCCGGAACGTACGTGGCGGTATCTGGCCGGTAACGCCGCCTATCTCGCCGCGGCCGGGTATGCGGGGGTGTTGATCACCCCCGCCCCGTTCTTCTGGGCGCCGCCGGTGTGGGTTCTGGCCCTGCTCATGCCCGCCGCGGACACACGGCCATGCGCCTCGCGCGCAGGGTATAAATCTGCAAAGCTTGCGGGCGGCGCAATAACGAGGGGAAGAGCGCGCCATGTTTCCGATTGAGGCCGCCGTGCCGGTCCGCTATCCGCCCTTCGTGACGTGGGGGCTGATCGCGGTCAATGCACTGGTATTTCTGTACCAGATCTCGCTGCCGCCACAGATGCTGGAAGCGTTCATCTATCGCTACGCCCTGGTACCGGCACGCTATGCCCACCCGGAATGGGCGGCCTGGATCGGTCTGCCGCCGGGCGATTATCTGCCGTTCCTGACCAACATGTTCCTGCATGGCGGCTGGCTGCACGTCATATCGAACATGTGGACGCTCTACATCTTCGGCCCGGCCATCGAGGACCGTCTGGGCAAGGGGCGGTTTCTCGTCTTCTATCTGGTCTGCGGCATCGGCGCCAGCGTCGCCCACCTTGCCGCCAATGCGGATTCCGCCATTCCCGCACTGGGAGCATCCGGCGCCATCGCCGGCGTGATCGGCGCCTACATGCGCCTGTTTCCGCTGGCCCGGGTCATCGTTCTCATTCCGATTCTGTTTCTGCCCTATTTCATCGAACTGCCGGCCGCCATCTTCGCCGGCCTGTGGTTCGTTCTTCAGCTCATTCAGGGCGTCGGCGAATTTTTCGCCCCCTCCAGCGGCGGAGGTGTTGCCTGGTGGGCGCATGTCGGCGGGTTCGTCTTCGGCTGGCTCATCATCCGGATGATCCACCGCAGCGCGCGAACCTACCGACCGTTCCAGCGCGACGAAGGCGTGCTTGGCTTCAATCCAACCGGACATGGGGGGTAATCACATGAGCATTCTCGACATCTTCTGGCTGTTCTTCATCCTGTCGGCGATCCAGCCGGTGCTGCGCCAGCGCATGCTCGACGCCATGCGTACGCGCAAGATCGCGCAGATCGAGAAGGAGCGCAGTTCGCGCGTCATCCTGATGGTGCACCGTCAGGAAACCATGCGCCTGCTCGGCTTTCCGGTGATGCGCTACATCGACGTCAACGATTCCGAAGAGGTGCTGCGGGCGATCCAGATGACCGATCGCGACGTGCCGATCGACATCATTCTGCACACCCCGGGCGGCCTCGTTCTGGCCGCGTTGCAGATCGCGCGCGCCCTGAAGGAGCACCCCGGCAAGGTCACCGTCTTCGTGCCCCACTATGCCATGTCCGGCGGCACGCTGATTGCGCTGGCGGCCGATCAGATCGTCATGTGCAAGCATTCCGTGCTCGGCCCCATCGACCCGCAGCTCGGTCAGATGCCGGCCGCTTCCCTGGTCAAGGTGGCCGAGCAGAAGCCGATCGAAAAGGTCGACGACCAGACCCTGGTCATGGCCGATGTCGGGCGCAAGGCGATCGCCCAGGTGCGTGAGGCGGCGGAGCAGCTTCTCGGCGACAAGATGCCGGAAGACAAGGCAAAGGAACTGGCCAGGCTGATGTCGGAGGGAACCTGGACCCACGACTATCCGATCTCTGCCGACGAGGCTGCGAAGCTGGGTCTGCCGGTCAGCACCGATATGCCCAATTCCGTGCTCGAACTCATGTCGCTTTACCCGCAGCCGGTGCGCGCGCAACCGAGCGTCGAATACCTGCCGCAACCGCGCCAGGCGCCACAGCGCGCAACGCGCTAGGCGGGGTGGACGAACTCCTGTCGTGTGGACTGGAAAGGTTGGAAGGGAGAAGGACTGATGACGACGCGAAAGCTCGACAAATCGGAGTGGATGACCTACTGCAACCGGGTTTCGAAAGGGCTGGTCGGCAAGCGGGCGGAGGTCGAGGTCGCTTCGCTCGAGCTCGGTGATCAGATCGTCGCGGAATGGGTTCCGATTCTGGGCATCGTCTACGATCCGAAGGACGACGTCTTCGAGATCGCACTCGAAGGGCTCGACCATCTGATCGCCAGGCCGCGCGAGGTCTACGTCGAAGAAACGGCCGAAGGGCTGGTCAGCCTCGAAATCGTCGATGCCGAGGACAACAGACAGATCGTGAAGCTCAAGGATCCGCTGATGCTGCCGGCGCCCGAAGGCGCGTAGCCCCGAGCCGATCGCGCCACCATCGGCGAGCGCACCGTCCCGTGCAGACGCCGCCCGGAGGCGACGAACGTTACTGGCTTGGGATCTGCGACGGCAGACATTCGAAGGTGGCGCGCATCGGCTGCAACAGGCCGCACGGCGTCCACAGCAGGTCCTGTTCCAGCAACCGGACCGGACCGCCGCATTGATAGCGCGCTTCCTCTAGAAGCTCCTGTGGGGAATCGACGAGGCGTCCGTAACACAGGGCAACGACGCGCCGCGAGGGGGAAGGCGAAGCAGGGGAAGCCGCCTTCTCCGCTGTCCCCGCAACGACGGCGCTGGGCGGTGCCACCGCGTACGGCCGGATCGTGCACGCGCCCAAAGCAGCCATCAGTCCAAGAGCGATGCCGAGGCCGGCGATGGCGCGGGGCATGGGGGCGAACATGCGGGCAAAGCGTGAAAATCCAGCGCTCATGTCCTTCATCCCCGGCATGTTTCTTTCCTTTTCGTCTACCATGAACAGGGCACCAAGCCGAGGATTGCGTGCGCCGACGCCGGAAATCCCGATATTTGCGATTTTGCGCTTGCAGACACGCGTTCCCTCGGGTGCGCTTGTCCTGATGCTTGCGATTCGGAATCTGAGCCGCCCCGGTCTGGCGCCGGTCGATCTCGACGTCGATGACGGCGAGGCGGTGGCGGTGCTGGGTCCCTCGGGCGCCGGCAAAAGCCTGTTCCTGCGGGCCATCGCCGATCTCGATCCGAACCAGGGGACGGTGTCGCTGGACGGGCGCACGCGCGACTCGATGCCGGCACCACGGTGGCGACGCCTGGTGACGTATCTGCCGGCCGAACCGGGCTGGTGGGGCGAACGGCCGGCGGAGCTGTTCCCGGACCCGACCGCCGCCAGGGCGCTGATGCCGGCGCTCGGCCT
>RFLL01000392.1 GCA_003693905.1 Alphaproteobacteria bacterium | reverse complement strand
GGGTCGAGGAGGTGTCCTCGCGCCTTGGCCGTCGGCTCAAGATGCTGGTCGGCAAACCCGGACTCGACGGTCATTCCAATGGTGCGGAGCAGATCGCCGTACGCGCCCGCGACGCCGGCTTCGAGGTCGTCTACGAAGGCATCCGCCTGACCCCGGCGCAGATCGTCGGCGCCGCACTCGAAGAAGGCGTGCACGTGGTCGGCCTGTCGGTCCTGTCCGGGTCTCACGTGGCGTTGGTCGGCGAGGTTCTGAGCGGGATGCGCGAAGCCGGACTCGGTGACGTGCCGGTGGTGGCCGGGGGCATCATCCCGCCGGAGGATGTGGCCGCGCTGCATGCGGCCGGTGTCGCGGCGGTCTATACGCCCAAGGACTACGATCTGACCGCCATCCTTGCCGACATCGTCGAGATCGTCGATCGCGCCACCCGCGAAGCGGCGTAAAAAAAGGCCGGCGCCGGACGCACGTAAAGCGGTCGCGCCCCTCTTGCACGTGGCGCGGGCATTGCCTTGATTTTGCGCCATGGGCCGCGTTACCCTTCCGCAGTCATGAAACCGCGCACCCTGCATGGGAGGACGATCCTGCGAATTAGCGACCCGGCGCCGCGTGCGGCGACCGGGCCCGTTCGATTCGTCTTTCGTTCCCGCCACGCAGGAGTCCGCGTGTCATGTCTGCAACCAAGACTGAAACCGATTTTTCCGATCCGCTGCCCCGATCCCGTGTTCACCCGGCACCATCGGCGCGGGTGTTCTGTTTTTCCGTCCAGGCCGACGCCGATCCGGGCGTGATGCCGCGGGTGCTGGAGCTGTTCGCCAAGCGCAATCTGGTCCCCGACCGCTGGGTCAGCGACGTGACCGGTACCACGCGGCGCGAATTGTCGATCGACCTTCAGGTCGCCGGCCTGACCCCTGAAACAAGCGCCTACATTGCCCGCTGCCTGCGTCAGATCTGCGGCGTGACGACGGTACTGACCTCGGAAAAGGGCTGGGGAAGGCCGGCGGAACGCACGGAGCGATAGACGGCGGACAACAGGAGGCACGTGAGCCGGTGAGCTATCTCGATCGCATCCGAACCTGTCACCGCTGGGATCCCGATGCCTACCGTCCGTTCATGATCGAGGACGTCAACGTCGGTCGTGTCACCCACGCGATGGCCCGGCGTCTGCGCGACTTTCCCGATGTGTTCGAAGTTTCCGACCGCGCCGTCACCCTGGTGCCGGAGCTGGCCGAACCGGCCGAGCGCACCGCGGCGGTGCACGAGGTGCTGTTGCGCCTGCGCGCAGCCGGCGAATTGCCGCTGTGGCGCGACGAGGAGTATCCGGTCGTGTTGCGCTGGGGCGATCCGCCGTTGATGACCATGGAGCGGGCCGCAGTGCCGCTGTTCGGGGTGCGTGCCTTTGGCGTCCACTTGAACGGGATCGTCGAAAAGGCCGACGGCCTTCACATGTGGGTGGCGCGGCGCGCGCAAACCAAACAGACGGCGCCGGGCAAGCTCGATCATCTCGTCGCCGGCGGTCAGCCGCATGGCCTTACGGTGCGCGACAACCTGATCAAGGAATGCGCCGAAGAGGCCGGCATCGCGGCCGAAGCGGCGGCCCGTGCGGTACCGGTCGGCGCCGTTTCCTATCGCTGTGAGCGCGATGAGGGCCTGCGCGACGACGTGCTGTTCTGCTTCGATCTGGCGCTGCCGGCGGATTTCAGGCCGGTCAATGCGGACGGCGAGGTCGAATCGTTCGATCTGTGGCCGATGCAGCGGGTGATGGAAACGGTGCGCGACAGCGACGATTTCAAGTTCAACGTGGCGTTGGTGATCCTCGACTTCGCCATTCGTCACGGGCTGCTGGCCCCCGACGATCCCGACTATCAGGAAATCTGGGAAGGCCTGCGTCTGTCCGAATAGGCGCGCTCCTCCTGCCGTTGGTGCAGTCGCGCCCTCTCGTCAGTCCGCGAATCCGGCCAGGGCGCGCACCTCGGCCGGGCTCCTGCCGGCGGCGCGCAAGGTTCGGATGGCCAGGGCATCGTGACGCTTGGCCAGCCGTCGGCCGGCGTCGTCGGTCAGCAGATCGTGGTGGTGCCATGTCGGCACCGGCAGATCGAGCAGCGCCTGCAACAGGCGATGAACATGGGTGGTGTGGAACAGGTCGCGGCCGCGGGTGACGAGGGTCACACCCTGATCGGCATCGTCGAGTGTGACCGCCAGATGATAGCTGGTGGCGATGTCCTTGCGCGCCAGCACCACGTCACCGAGTGCGCCCGGATCGGCGGCAATCTCGCCGGCGGCGCGGTCGTGCCAGACCAGCGGGCCGGTGCGTGCCAGCGCCGCCGCCACGTCGAGGCGCAGCGCATGCGCCGCGCCGGCGGCGATTCGGGCATGGCGCGCGGCGGTGTCCAGCACCCGGCAGGTGCCGGGGTACAGCGGGCCGTCGGGCCCGTGCGGGGCGGCGACGGCGCGGGCGATCTCGGCCTGGATGTCGCGGCGGGTGCAGAAGCAGGGGTAGAGAAGGCCCATCTCGTGCAGGCGTTCAAGGGCGCCGGCGTAATGGCCCAGGCGTTCGGACTGATGCAGCACCGGGCCGTCCCAGTCGAGGCCGAGCCATTCCAGATCTTCGATGATGGCGGCCGCGAATTCGGGCCGGCAGCGCGGACCGTCGATGTCCTCGATCCGCAGCACGAAGCGTCCGCCCGCATGGCGCGCGGCGCGCCACGCAAACAGCGCGGCATGGGCATGGCCGAGGTGAAGATAGCCGGTCGGCGAGGGGGCGAAGCGGGTGATAACGGGGCCGCGCCCGGCCGTCATCGCGGCGCCGCTTTCAGACCGCGTCATGGTCATGGCTGTGGCCGGCCTCGGCAAAGCGCGTAAAGCGGAACGCATGCAGGTCGAAGGATGGCTGTCCATCGGCGATCATCTCGGCCATCACGCGCCCGGCGATCGGTCCGAAGCCGAACCCGTGGCCGCTGAACCCGGTCGCCACCACAAGATTGCGTACTCCCGGCACAGCATCCAGCACCGGTACCTCGTCCGGCGTCACCTCGATCGCACCGGCCCAGGCTTCGCGCATTTCAAGCCCGGCAAAGGCCGGCAGCAGACGCTTGAAGGCGGTCAGCGCCCGCTCGGCCGCGGTGCGGTTGGGCGGCGGCGCGAATACCCGGTGCCGCTTCATCTGCCGCACCAGCGCCGGTTGTCCGCCGACGAGGTGCGCCAGTCCGTCCACGGTTTCGCGACTGAAATAGGGCCGCGCATCGCCGCGTTCGCGCCGGTAGGCGGGCCAGAACGGACGCAGATAGCGGACCAGATCGGGCACCACGTAGAAATCCGAGCTGCGTCCGGGGGCCACGTTGAAGGTGCCGTCGCGGCGCTGGCGAAAACCGATGTCGCCGCTCCACACCCCGAAGGGCAGGGCGGGCGGTGCCGCGGTCGTGCGCAACACGGTGGCGCGGACGTAGAGCTGCGGCAGGTCGAGCCCCAGCGGGCGCAGAAGCGGGCGTAGAAAACGGCTGGTCCATGCGCCGGCGGCGACCAGAACGGTAGCGGCGGCGATCGGCCCGGCTTCGGTGCGTACACCGCAGGCGCCGCCGCCGGCGGTCTCGATCGCTTCCACGACGCAGCCGGTCCGGACATCGGCGCCGTGACGCCGGGCGGCGGCGGCGAAGGCGCGGGTGGTCTTGAGCGGATCGGCATGGCCGTCGCTGGGCGTATAAAGCGCGCCGCACCAGGTTCCGCGCAGGCCGGGGATCATCGCCGCGGCTTCGGCGCCGCTCAGCAAGCGGCTGTCGATCCGGTGGTTGCGGGCGTGATCGAGCCAGGCTTCGTACTTGGCCAGTTGGGCTTCATCACGGGCCAGATACAGCAGGCCGCCCTGGCGCCATTCGATATCGGCTTCGAGCACACCCGGCAGATCCCGCCACATCCGGTTGCATTCGATCATCAGCGGAAGTTCACGCGGATCGCGGCCCTGCTGGCGCACGAAGCCCCAGTTGCGGCCCGACTGTTCGCCGGCGATCTCGCCCTTTTCCAACACCACGACCTTGAGCCCGCGCCGGGCGAGGTAGAACGCGGCGGCACAGCCGACAATGCCGCCGCCGATGATGGCCGCGTCGTAGCGCTGGGGGGTCATGGGTGCCGGATGCGGTGTCGTTGCGGTGCGGTTCTGCCGGGTGCATCCGTTGTAGCAGGGCATCCGGGTTTCGGGAAGGCGAAGACGGCCGCGGCGTCCGGTCCGTTGATCCGGGGCGGGTGCGGGCCTTTGGTCTCCATCCGGGTTTCTGGTTTATAGTGGCCGGGTGACGGCAATTGCGGGCAAGAGGTCGCACAGGCGTGGAAACGGGGACGATTCGGGATCCATGACCGGAGTGCGCAGACCACGCCCCGATGTCTCTCTGCGCCCGGCGCTGGAGGCCCTGGCCGCGCGCGATGCGGATTTCGCCCGCGCCTTTGCCGCCTGCGGCCTGCCGCCAGTGCGTCGTCGGCCGCGCGGATTTGCCGGCCTGCTTCAGATCATCGTGGCGCAACAGGTCTCGGCGCAGGCGGCCGGTGCGATTCTGGCCCGTCTTGGCGCCGCGGTGCGACCGTTGACGCCGCGCGGGTTCCTGACCCTCGACGACGCGGCATTGCGGGCGATCGGCCTCAGCCGGCAGAAGATCCGGTATGGCCGGGCGTTGGCCGAGGATGTGCTGCGTGGGCGCATCAAGCTGCGCGCGGTCGCCCGCATGGATGATGAAGCGGCGATTGCGCATCTGTCGCAGGTCCCCGGCATCGGGCGCTGGAGCGCCGAGATCTATCTTCTGTTCGCCCTCGGCCGCCCCGACGTGTGGCCGGCCGACGATCTGGCCGTGCAGGTGGCGTTGCAACGTCTGAAAGGACTGGCCGAACGTCCCCGCGGCGAAGAGATGCGGGCGCTGGCCGAACCGTGGCGCCCCTATCGCAGCGCCGCGGCCCGGTTCCTGTGGCACGCCTATCGCCACCCCGGTCTGCCCGATATTCCGTGAATTTTTCCGCTCGTGGCGTGACGGCGCGCCGGCTTTCCGATATGAACCGGGCCGACATCAACCCGGCCCCGGCGCCGGCAGCAGCACGCAGAGGCATGGTCGCATGACGATTCCGACGATAGAGCTCGACGGCCCCCGCTTCGGGCCACCGCCGGGCCGGGCCACGGCCCTGGTCGTTCTTCTCCACGGCCTCGGCGCCGACGGCAATGATCTGATCGCGCTGGCCCCCCATTTTGCGCGCGCCGTGCCCGGGGCCGCGTTCGTCGCCCCGCATGCACCGTTCCCGTGCGATATGGCGCCGTTCGGGCGCCAGTGGTTCAGCCTCCAGGTGCGCGAGCCGGCGGCGATCCTGGGCGGTGTGCGCATGGCCGCACCGCACCTCGATGCCTTTCTTGACGCCGAGCTGGCGCGCTTTGCGCTCGACGATGCGCATCTGGCGCTGGTCGGGTTCTCCCAGGGCACGATGATGGCTCTGCACGTGGCGCTGCGCCGCCGCCACCCGTGTGCCGCCGTCGTCGGCTATTCGGGGATGCTGGTGGGACCCGAGACGTTGCCGGCCGAGATCCGCAGCCGTCCGCCGGTACTGCTGGTGCACGGAGAGGCCGACGAGATCGTCGACGTCTCGGCGCTGGCGGCCGCCGAAGCGGCGCTGAAGGCCAGCGGCGTGCCGGTGCGCGCCGAACGCCGCCCCGGCCTCGGCCACGGCATCGACGAGCGCGGCATCGAGCTCGGCATGGAGATGCTGGCGCGCCACCTGGGGCCCGGGGCCGGACCGCAGACGCCGGCCTGACGATCCCCCTGTAGCTGTAGTCCGGGGTTTCTATCTTCTGCCGGAGGGAGCGTCCGGCCGTTCGCACAGGGCCCAGGCGCCGTAACCGACGACGCGGTGACGTTCGCCGCTGGTGTCGCCGGAGGTGCGCAGATCGAGCCGCACGATGTGCAAGCCCCGCGCCCGCGCTTCAATCAGCAGGCCGGCGATCGCCACGCAGCCGCAGGCATCCTCGGGACCGATGGCTTCGTCGGCAAAGGCTTCGATGGCCGCGGCGGTGCGCCGGTCGCGGTGCCGGGCCTCGTCGTACGGGTGATAGTGGGACAGATCGGAACTGACCACGATGAGCGTCCGGGGGCCGTTCCACAACCGGCCCAGAACCTCGGCCACCGCGGCCGGGCGTGCTTCGCCGACCAGAAGAGGCACGACCGTAAAGCGCTCGAGAACCGTTTGCAGAAACGGCAGATGAACTTCAAGAGCATGTTCTTCGAGGTGGGGTCCGTCGGATTCGACCACCTGCGGCAAATCGCGAATCGCCGCCAGACCTGCCTGGTCGATGGCGATCTCGCCAAGGGGAGAGGCCATCGCCGCGACCCGGGGCACGGCGATGCCGTGAAAGGCGACGAAGTGGGCCGGGCCGACCAGGACGACACGGCGCACGTCCGGTGCCGTGTCGGCCAGTGCCCGGTAAGCCCGGGCGGCGACGGGACCGGAATGGATGTATCCGGCATGCGGGGCGATCAGCGCTTTCGGGCGGCCGGGCAGGGGCGGCGGCGCGGCCTCGATGAGAAAATCCTCGACCACCGCGCGCAGCAGGGCGGGATCGTCCGGGTAGAAGAAGCCGGCCACGGCCGGCGCTCGTACCGCGTGCGGGCCCATCGCTTCCTCACCTCGTCCGCTGCCTTCCTTGAATCTAGGCACTCTTGCCCGCTGTTGAAGAGAGAGAAGGAGTGAGGGCGGATCCGGGAAGGGCGGGCGCCGGTGGGCACGTTCCGTTAACCTGTAGCCGCCACACTGGAGATGTCCTGTCGCCTGCCCGGGCCTTGTCCGCTCGGGCCGGGTTCGCTATCAAGGGAACGGCTGCCCGTTCGCCGCGGCGCCGGGCGGCAGTTCCGCCATGGCGGCAAGAGGAGACGGTAGAGCGTGAGTGCGGCGGCCCATGATTTTCCCGCCCTTGTTCTGAACGCGGATTTTCGCCCGCTCAGCTATTTTCCGCTGTCTCTGTGGTCGTGGCAGGATTCGATCAAGGCGGTGTTTCTCGACCG
>RFLL01000391.1 GCA_003693905.1 Alphaproteobacteria bacterium | reverse complement strand
CGGGGTCCACGAACGATCCGGTGTCGCAAAAAAGCGATTCGCCGCCCTGAAAATACCATTCACGTGCCATTCCCGGCCTATAATGGCATTATGGCCCGATGGCTGTGGTCCGCTGTGGCGACCCCGCATCCCATTGCGGCATCAAAAAACGAAAATGAATTCATAACCGGGAGGCTTGGCTCATGGCCCGTGATTATCCACACCCCTACATTCCGAAGCTGAAGGAACAATTCGCCGCAGGGCGAATCAGCCGGCGTGAGTTTCTGCGCACCTCGACCCTGCTCGGCCTCTCGGCCTCGGCGGCCTATGCCTTCGCCGGCAAGGTGACCGGCACCCCGATGATCCGCAGCGCCCGCGCCGCCGTGCCCAAGGGCGGCACCATCCGCATCGGCATGGGCGTTCAGGAAGTGAAGAACCCGCATGCCTTCAACTGGGTTCAGCCGGGGATCATCGCGACTCAGGTTCTCGGACGTCTCACCGTCATCAATCAGGATAACATCGCCGAGCCGTGGCTGTGCGAACGGTGGGAAGCAAGCGACGATCTGCGCACCTGGACCTTCAAGCTGCGCGATCTGAAATGGCACAACGGCCGGCAGTTCACCGCCGACGACGTCATCTGGAACCTGAACCACATTCTCGATCCGGCGACGGGATCGTCCTCGGTCGGCCTGATGAAAGGCTATCTGCTGGAAGAGTACGACACCGGAAAGAAGGACAAGGACGGCAAGCCGGTGATGTCGACCCGGCTGTGGGACGCCAATGCGATCGAAAAACTCGACGATCGCACCATCCGCCTCAATCTCAAGGTGCCGCAACTCGCGATCCCCGAGCACCTCGACCACTACACCAACGTCATCATGGACCCCGAGGAAGGCGGCGAGTTCGGGCCCGGATCGAACGGTCTGGGGGCGTTCACGCTGGCCGAGCACGCGGTCGGGATCAAGGCCGTCCTGGAAGCGCGCAAGGAACCGTTCTTCCGCGGCGGTCCGTATATCGACCGGCTGGAATTCGTCGACATCGGCGAGGACCCGTCGGCCAATATCGCGGCCCTGGCGTCGAAGCAGGTGCACGGTCTCTATCAGGTCGATACCGCCCAGTACGAGATTCTCAAGCGGATCCCCCACGTCAACGTGCACGAAGTCGCGACCGCGGCTACGGCGGTGGTCCAGATGATCATCACCCGCAAGCCGTTCGACCATCCCAAGGTACGACTGGCGATGCGCTACGGCATGGATTGCGGCGAGGTTCTGAAGCTCGCCCAGCGCGGCCTCGGTTTGCGCGGAGAACATCACTTCGTGTGCCCGATCCATCCCGAGTACGCGCCGCTGCCGGAGATGAAGCGCGACCCGGTCAAGGCGCGGCAGCTTCTGAAAGAAGCCGGCTATCCCGACGGCGTCGAATTCGAAATCAACGCCAAAAAGGACCCGGCGTGGGAGCTGGCCGCGGTCCAGGCCATGGTCGAGCAGTGGAAGGACGCCGGCATCCGGGCCAAGATCAACGTCATGCCCACGGCCCAGTTCTGGGATGTCTGGGACAAGTTCGATTGCGGCTTCGTCGAATGGGCGCACCGGCCGCTCGGGTTCATGGTGCTCTCGCTCGGGTTCCGCACCGGCGTGCCGTGGAACCCGACCGGCTTCGCCGACAAGGAGTTCGATGATCTGCTGACCAAGGCGGAAGGTACCCTGGACGTCGAGAAGCGGCGCGCGATCATGAAGGAGATCGAGACCATCATGCAGCAGCGCGGACCGATCGCCCAACCGGTGTGGCGTTCGATCATCACCGGCATGGACAAGCGGGTGAAGGGCTATCGCATGCACCCGCAGTATCACTTCCGCGGTGAAGAGCTGGCGATCGAAACCTGAGCCGGCGACAACCCTGCGATCTTCTTCCGGCGGGGTCGTGCCTCGGGCGAGGTACGGCCCCGTTCTTCACCCGCCTTTCGAGGCTTATTCCTCGTCCAGGATCAGCCGGATCGGCTGATGGTCGGAGGCGTCGGTCTCGACATCCACATCGAGCGCGCGCACGCGCCCGGCCAGCGGCGCCGAGACGAAGAAATAATCCCGGCAGTGAGGACCGGCCGGCCATTGAACATGGTCGAACACGCCGCATGTGGGCGCATGCGCACGGTCGCCGTGCACGACACGCCAAGCATCGAGGAAGCCGGGCGTATCGTCCGCAAACGGCGCGATCATCGCCTGATAGGCCGGATCACCGGGCGTCATGTTGAAATCGCCGCAGATCACCACCGCGGCCGGGCGCGCCCTGGCAGCATAGGGCCCGTCCTCCTCTGCCACCGGCGGCGCGCGCAGGTTGCCCCATACTTCGGCGTGCAGCTCGCGCAGACGCGCGACCTGTGCCAGGCGCTGGGGGGACGAATGATATTCGAGATGCGTCGTGACCACGCGCACCGCCCCGCCCGCCGTCGCCACCACCGCCTCGATGGCCTGGCGCGGCATGTGCTTGACGCCGCCGTGCGGCGGACGCGGCAACAGATGATGAAAGATCTGGATCACGCGTCGACGCGACAGCAGCAGGTTGCCGAACCGGCTGCGCCGG
>RFLL01000390.1 GCA_003693905.1 Alphaproteobacteria bacterium | reverse complement strand
TTCACACCGTGTTCGGCAAGACGGTGCCGGACGTCTCGCTCAACGCCGTGGCCAACCTCGGCTACGCCGCGGGCGTGTTCGGCGTACCGGTCTATCCCGGCGATACGCTGACGGCGACCAGCGAGGTGATCGGCTTGCGCCAGACCTCCGACGGGCGCGCCGGCGTCGTCCATGTGCGCTCCACCGGGCGCAACCAGCACGGTGAAGTGGTGCTCGACTATGTGCGCTGGGTTCTGGTGGCCAAGCGCGACGCGGCGGCCCCGGCCCCGGACCCGCACGTGCCCGAGCTGCCGGAGGCGGTGGCCGCGGCCGATCTCGTGGTGCCGGAAGGGCTCGACCTGCGCGGTTACGACACCACCTTGGCCGGCAGCACGCACCTGTGGGACGACTACGAGGCGGGCGAGCGCATCGACCACGTCGACGGCATCACCGTGGAAGAGGCCGAGCATCAGATGGCCACCCGGCTCTATCAGAATACGGCGCGGGTGCATTTCGACCTGCACGGCGTGCGTACCGGGCGTTTCGCGCGGCGCATCGTCTACGGCGGGCACGTGATCTCGCTGGCTCGGGCGCTGTCGTTCAACGGCCTCGGCAACGCCTTTCGCATTGCGGCAATCAACGGCGGCCGACACGTGGCGCCCTGCTTTGCCGGTGATACCGTCTATGCCTGGTCGCAGGTCCGCGACAAGATCGCCTTGCCCGGGCGCGACGATGTCGGCGCGCTGCGTCTGCGCACGGTGGCGACAAAGGATCATCCCTGCGCCGACTTCCCGCTCGAAGGTCCCGACGGCAAGGCGCATCCGGCGGTGATTCTCGACCTCGATTATACGGTTCTGATGCCGCGGCGCCGGCACGCGCCGGGGCGGTAACGCGGCGCCAGCGGAATTTTGCAATGCAAAATCGGGCCCCGGAACCGGCCCCGGTAAAATCCCCGATCGGCGGGGGATTCTGTGACGGTTCTACCGAATTCAACGCGTAAATGAGTTGTGAACGCATGATCGGCGATTGTCGGGGTGTCGCGTTGACTTATGTTGCGATGCGATCTAAACCAGAGGCGGCGTCGCTTTCCCTCTTTGCCGAATCGGGCGAAGCGACGTTGCGCAGCACGCATCCCGCCGCCCGTGACGGAGATCTCGTCCATGGTTGCCCGCAGCCGGCCCCTGTCGCCGCATTTGCAGATCTATCGACCGCAACTGACCTCGGTTCTGTCCATCACCCATCGCCTGAGCGGCGTCGCCCTGACCCTGGGTACGCTGCTTCTGGTGTATTGGCTGGTGGCCGTGGCCGCCGGCCCGCAGGCCTACGAGGCCGCGACCGGCTTCATCGGCTCGTGGTTCGGACGCCTGCTGCTGTTCGGATGGTCGCTGGCACTGTTCTATCACCTGTGCAACGGCATCCGGCATCTGTTCTGGGACATGGGTATCGGCCTCGATCTGCCCAGCGTCTATCGCAGCGGTTATGCCGTGCTGGCGGGGAGTGTCGCGCTGACGCTGGCAAGCTGGATCGCCGGCTACGGCGTGATGGGGGGAAACTGAGATGTCGCTGCGCAGTCCGTTCGGCCGGGTCAAGGGCCTGGGGGCGGCCCATGAAGGCGTGCATCACTGGTGGGCGCAGCGTCTGAGCGCGCTGGCTCTCATTCCGCTCACGGTGTGGTTCGTGGTCTCGCTGGTCAGCCTGAGCGGGGCTGATTACGCCACCGTGCGCGCATGGATGGGATCGCCGGTGGTGGCCGGGCTGCTGATTCTGCTGATCGTCACCGTGTTCTACCACGCTGCCCTCGGCCTTCAGGTGGTGATCGAAGACTACGTTCACACCGAAGCGACGAAGATCGCGGCCCTGCTGGCGGTCAAGGCGGCGGCGGCGGTGCTCGCTCTGAGCGGCGTGCTGGCGGTGCTCGACGTGCTGTTCGGGGCCTAGGCGAGGCGAGGCGGAACGATGGCGAAGGCCTACGAGATTTTCGATCACACCCACGACGTTGTCGTCGTCGGCGCCGGCGGTGCCGGCCTGCGTGCCACCTTGGGGCTGGCCGAGGCGGGGCTCAAGACCGCGTGCGTGACCAAGGTGTTTCCGACCCGCAGCCACACCGTGGCCGCCCAGGGCGGCATTTCCGCCGCCCTCGGCAACATGGGCGAAGACGACTGGCGCTGGCACGCCTACGATACCGTCAAGGGTTCCGACTGGCTGGGCGATCAGGACGCGATCGAATTCATGACCCGCGAGGCACCGAGCGCGGTGGTCGAGCTCGAACACTACGGCGTTCCGTTCAGCCGCACCGAGGACGGCAAGATCTATCAGCGCCCCTTCGGCGGCATGACCACCAAGTTCGGCGAAGGTATTGCGCAACGCACCTGTGCCGCCGCCGATCGCACCGGCCACGCCATGCTGCACACGCTCTATCAGCAGAGCCTGCGCCACCGGGCCGAGTTCTTCATCGAATACTTCGCCATCGACCTGATGATGGACGATGGCGCCTGCCGCGGCGTGGTGGCCTGGAATCTCGAAGACGGCACCATCCACCGCTTCCGCGCCAAGATGGTGATTCTGGCCACCGGCGGTTACGGCCGCGCCTATTTCTCGTGCACCGGGGCGCACACCGTCACCGGCGACGGCGGCGGCATGGTGCTGCGTGCGGGCCTGCCGTTGCAGGACATGGAGTTCGTGCAGTTCCACCCGACCGGCATCTACGGCGCCGGCTGCCTGATCACCGAAGGCGTGCGCGGCGAGGGCGGCTATCTCACCAATTCCGAGGGCGAGCGGTTCATGGAGCGCTATGCCCCCAGCGCCAAGGACCTGGCCAGCCGCGATGTCGTCAGCCGCGCCATGACCATCGAGATCCGCGAAGGTCGCGGCGTCGGCGAGAAGCGCGACCACATCCATCTGCATCTGGAGCACCTCGACCCCGAGCTGATCCACCAGCGCCTGCCCGGCATCGCCGAGACGGCGCGCATCTTCGCCGGTGTCGACGTGACCAGGGAACCGATCCCGGTGCTGCCGACCTGCCATTACAACATGGGCGGCATCCCGACCCGCTACACCGGCGAGGTCGTGACCCTGAAGAACGGCAAGAAGGAAGAGGTCGTCCCCGGCCTGATGGCCATCGGCGAGGCGGCCTGCGTCTCGGTTCACGGCGCCAACCGGCTGGGCTCGAACTCGCTGCTCGATCTCGTCGTCTTCGGGCGCGCGGCGGCCAAACGCTGCGCCGAGATCATCAAACCGGGCGAGCCTCATCCGCCGCTGCCGGTCGATGCCGACGAACGCGCGCTCAGCCGCCTTGATCGCTTGCGCCACGCCGACGGCGGTACGCCGACCGCGGTGCTGCGCGAAGAGATGCAGCGCACTATGCAGGACCACGCCGCCGTGTTCCGCACCGGCGAATCGCTCGACGAAGGCATGACCAAGCTGTCGAATGCGTGGGAGAAGCGCCAGGACCTGCGGGTCACCGATCGCTCGATGATCTGGAACTCGGATCTGGTCGAGACCCTGGAGCTCGACAATCTGATGTATCAGGCGATGGTTACCATGGCTTCGGCCGCCAACCGCGAGGAAAGCCGCGGCGCCCACGCGCGCGAGGATTTCCCCGAACGCGACGACGAGAAGTGGCTGAAGCACACCGTCTCATGGTGCGATGAATCGGGCCGGGTGCGCTTTGCGTACCGTCCGGTCCATCTCGAACCGCTGACCAACGAAATCCAATCCTTTCCGCCCAAGGCGCGGGTCTACTAGCCGCCCATTCCCGGCGACGGAGTTTCGCGTACCATGGTTGAATTTGCCCTGCCCAAGAATTCGCGCGTCAGCGACGGCAAGACGTGGCCCGCCCCCGCCGGCGCGCGCAACGTGCGGCGGTTCCGCATCTATCGCTGGAATCCCGACGACGAGGCGAACCCGCGCCTCGACACCTACGAGGTCGATCTCGACGCGTGCGGGCCGATGGTTCTTGACGCGCTGATCAAGATCAAGAACGAGATCGATCCGACGCTGACCTTCCGTCGGTCGTGCCGTGAAGGGGTGTGCGGCTCGTGCGCGATGAACATCGACGGCACCAATTCGCTCGCCTGCACCAAGTTCATTGACGAGATCAAGGGCGACGTGAAGATCTATCCGCTGCCGCACATGCCGGTGGTCAAGGACCTGGTCCCCGATCTCAATCAGGCCTATGCCCAGTACGCGGTGATCGAGCCGTGGCTGAAGACGACAACCCCGGCGCCGGCGCGCGAACGCCGGCAGAGCCCGGAGGATCGGGCCCGGCTCGACGGCCTGTGGGAATGCATCCTGTGCTTCTGCTGCACGACGAGCTGCCCCAGCTACTGGTGGAACGGCGAGCGCTATCTCGGCCCGGCGATTCTGCTTCAGGCCTATCGCTGGCTGGCCGATTCGCGTGACGAGGCGGCGGGCGAACGCCTGGACGCGCTGGAGGATCCGTTCCGCCTCTATCGCTGCCACACCATCCTCAACTGCACCCGCACCTGCCCCAAAGGCCTGAACCCGGCCAAGGCGATCGCCGAGATCAAGAAGCTGATGATCGCCCGGCGGGTGTGAGGGCCGCCTCGTGCGGTCGAGGCCATCGGAGATTGCGGCCCTTTCCATCGCCGCCGTCCGCTGCTTTGATGAACGGCCATGCTCTCTCGTGCAGGAAGGCCGATGGTGGCGTGCATTCCGTGCAGCGTTGACGGGGCCGCCCGGGCGGGTGGGATATCATGACCGCGCGCCGCTCGTTGTCGCCGGCCTCGATCGTCTGGCTCGTCATCACGCTCGCCCTCATCGCCATCGGCCTTGTGCAGGGACTGGGGCTGTTCCCGGGCCGGCCGGTCGAAGGTGTGGCGCGGACCTGGCCGGCGTTCGATGCCCAGGGCCACCGCGGCGCCCGCGGCCTTTATCCCGAAAATACCTGGCCCGCCTTTGCCGCAGCGCTGGCCATCGGGGTCACCACACTGGAAATGGATGTCGGGCTGAGCCGCGACGGCGTACCGGTGGTGCACCACGACCGTCGCCTCGACCCGGCGCGCACGCGCAATCCCGACGGCACCTGGGTCGAGCCGCCGACCCCGGCGCTGCATGATCTGACGGTTGCGCAGCTTGCCGCCTACGATGTCGGGCGCGCCCGCCCCGGCAGCAGGCTCGCCCGCCGCTTTCCCGATCAGATTCCGGTCGACGGGACGCCGGTCCCGACCCTGGCCGAGGTGCTGCGCCGGGCCGAAGCGATGTCGGGGGGAACCATCCGCTACAACATCGAGATCAAGACCGCCCCCGACGCGCCCGACGAGACCGCGACACCGGAGGCGATCGCCGACGCCCTGCTGGCCGTCGTAACCAGGGCCGGCGTTGGCGCCCGTACCACCATCCAGTCGTTCGACTGGCGCTCCCTCAAACGGGTTCAGGCGCTGGCGCCGGAGACTCCCACCGTCTATCTGAGCGCCGAACGGTCCTGGCTCGACAATCTGCAACGCGGCCGGCCGGGGCCCTCACCGTGGACGGCGGGACTCGACATCGACGACGTCGACGGTTCGGTGGCGCGCCTCATCCGTCGTGCCGGCGGCGCGGTGTGGTCGCCCTATTACCGCGATCTGCGCCCCGCCGACATCGCCGAAGCCCATCGCCTCGGCCTGCGCGTCGTGGTGTGGACGGTCAACGACGCGGCTGACATGGCGGCGCTGATTGACAGCGGCGTCGACGGCATCATCACCGACTACCCGGACCGTCTGCGTCGGGTGATGGCCGAAAAGGGGTTGCCTCTGCCACCGGCATTTGCTCCGTCTGCGCCACTGCACGAGTAGGGACAGCCCCCTCTGCCGGGGTCAGGTCAGCGCGATGGTGCCGTCGATCTCGTGCGCAAGCCCGATGTCTTCGATATGCAGAGTCACCCGGGCCTTGAGGGTTTCGTTTCCTTTCAGCTTGCCGGCCTCGATCGCCGCGCGCACAGCCTGCTCGATCTCGCGTTGCGAGGTCACGCCGACCTTTTTCAGAAACTTGCGCACTTCCATGTTGAAGACGTCGTCGTTCATGCGGATCCTCCGTTGTCGTCGGGTTGATTTCGCATCTTTCGATAATGCTCTAGACTGATCCCCGAGCGACGGCAACCCGACACGGGTGACAAACAGCCGGGCGACAAGGAAAAAAACGGGAGGAAATGGCCATGAAGCTCAGCGATCGGC
>RFLL01000389.1 GCA_003693905.1 Alphaproteobacteria bacterium | reverse complement strand
CGGCGATAGAGGCCGGCACCGGCGGCCGGCAATGCCGGAACCAGGGCACCGCAAGCGGCCTGAAGCATGCGCGCCGGGTTCATCTCGTCGCGCAGGATGCTCAGGATGTAGCCGAGCAGCCGTTCGCGGTGGCGATCGACGGCCAGCTTGGCGCGCTGGCTGCGCTCGGTCGTGATGTCACGGCACACCCCGCGCGCGCCGCGCCAGGTGCCGTCTGCCCCGAACAGCGGCAGCGCGGTGGTGAGCAGGCACACGGTTTCCCCGCCCGCACGGCGGACCCACAATTCGACGTCGCTCAGACGCTGGCGGGTGACGAACGGCGATTCCTCGCCAGCGATGCGATCAACCTGGAGATCCTCGGCCCGGGTGCCGACGAGTTCGCCGGCACCGTATCCGAGTGCGCCATGGGCGGAGATGAAGGCGAAGCGGCCCTCGCCATCAGTCTCCCAGGCGAAATCGCTGATCGCTTCGACCAGATCCTTGAACCGCTGACGCGATTCGATCAGCGCCGAGCGCAGCGAACGCTCCAGCGTAATGTCGCGCCCGAGCAGCAGGGCGGCGGCCGTGTCCCCCGCTTTGCCGCCCCACGGCAGCACCGCGACATCGAAGGCGAGCTCGGCCCCGCGCGTGTCCGGCGGCGGCGGTATCAGCAGCGGGTTGACCTGGGCCGCCCGCCCGCCCAGCGCGGCCGCAACGGCCAGGCGCAGCTCTTCGGGCACCTGCTCCGAGCGGAATAGGCCCACGATCGGCTTGGCAGCGCCGTTGGCGCCGAGGACGATCCCGTCGGAGCCGACCAGAACCAGAGCACCGGGAAACCCCTCCAGCGCACCGCCGGGGGCGAACGGCAGAAGAGTCTGCGACGGCGACGATGCGGGGTCTATGGCGACTTCCCGTCCCATTTGCGGATGTGCGCGCAAGTTCAGGCTTTTCCAGCCTGCCCACCATGCCTCAGGCGCCCTTAAGGGGGCCTTAACCGGAAGCCACGCGCCCCGGACGCCCGGCCGTTGACAGACCGCAACCCCTCCCGCATCTTGCCTGCCGCCAAACCGCCCCCGATCCACCCGCGAGGATGTACCGAGACGATGGACCGCGCCGATTCTGCCGCCCTGGAAAAGGTCATCGACGCCGCCTGGGAGGCGCGCGACGAAATTTCGCCCGAAACCACCGGTGCCGTGCGCGAGGCCGTGGACGCCGCTCTGGCCGGCCTTGACGCCGGAACCTTCCGCGTCGCCGAGAAGATCGACGGCACCTGGCATGTTCATCAATGGCTGAAGAAAGCCGTGCTGCTGTCGTTCCGTCTCAACGACATGACGACCATCCCGGGCGGCCCCGGCGAAGCGACGCCGTGGTGGGACAAGGTGCCTTCCAAGTTCACCGGCTGGGATGCCAGCCGCTTCCGCAGCGCCGGCTTCCGCGCCGTGCCCACCTGTGTGGTTCGACGCTCGGCGTACATCGCGCCGGGAGTGGTGCTGATGCCGAGCTTCGTCAACGTCGGCGCCTACGTCGACAGCGGCACCATGATCGACACCTGGGCGACCGTCGGCTCCTGCGCCCAGATCGGCAGGAACTGCCACATCTCGGGTGGCGCCGGTATCGGCGGCGTGCTGGAGCCGTTGCAGGCCGGGCCGGTCATCATCGAGGACGACTGCTTCATCGGGGCCCGTTCCGAGGTCGCCGAAGGCGTCATCGTTGAAACCGGATCGGTGCTGTCGATGGGGGTTTACATCGGCGCCTCGACCCGGATCGTCGATCGCGCCACCGGCGAGGTACATACCGGGCGCGTGCCCGCCTATTCGGTGGTCGTGCCGGGCACCCTGCCGGGCAGACCGCTGCCCGACGGCACGCCGGGGCCCGGTCTTTACTGTGCCGTCATCGCCAAACGCGTGGATGCGCGCACTCGCGCCAAGACGTCGATCAACGAGCTGTTGCGCGCATGAACGCCCCCGGGGCATCGCCTGTACGGGCGATGCACCCCGGCATGCACAGGGGGCCGGAGGCAATATCCCCGTGACTCGCCAGTCAGAGACCGGAACCGGGAGCGAGCGCAATCGCAGCGATGCCGCCCGTGCTCTTGTCGGCAGCGACGGGTCTGTCGATGCCGTCGCCCTGACCCGGGCCCTGATCCGCTGCCGCAGCATAACGCCGGCCGATGATGGCGCCCTCGACGTGCTGGAGGGCATACTGAAACGCCTCGGCTTCACCTGCCACCGTCTGAGCTTTTCCGAACCGGGCACGGCCGCCGTCGACAATCTCTATGCCCGCCTCGGCGACGCGGGGCCCAACTTCTGCTTTGCCGGGCACACCGATGTAGTGCCGCCGGGCGATACGGCGGCATGGTCCGTCGATCCCTTTGCCGGTGCGGTGATCGACGATCATGTCATCGGCCGCGGCGCGGCCGACATGAAAGGGGCGATCGGATGCTTCATTGCCGCCCTGGCCGATTTCCTGAAGGCCCGCGGCAGCCGTTTCGACGGCTCGATCAGCCTGCTGATCACCGGCGATGAGGAAGCTGAAGCCGTCAACGGTACGCGCAAAGTGCTCGACTGGCTGGCGGCGCGCGGCACCCGCATCGACGCCTGCCTGGTCGGCGAGCCGACCAGCAACGAGGCTATCGCCGACATGGTCAAGATCGGGCGGCGCGGCAGCTTGAGCGCTTGGCTGCGGGTACACGGCACCCAGGGCCACGTCGCCTACCCCGACCTGGCCGACAATCCGGTCCATCATCTGGTCCGCATGCTGGACGCGATCATCGCCGCACCGCTCGACGACGGCAGCGCACACTTTCCCCCTTCAACTCTGCAGATCACCACCATCGACGTCGACAACCCGGTCGGCAACGTGATCCCGGCCGAAGCGCAAGCCGCCTTCAACGTGCGCTTCAACGACCGCCACCGCGGCGCCGACGTCGAAGCCTGGCTGCGGGCCCGTTTCGACCAGGCGATCGACCGCTCCCGCGGCGCCCGCTACGAGCTGGAGACCCGCATCAGCGCCGAATCCTTCCTGTCACCGCCGGGACCGCTCAGCGAGCTGGTATGCACCGCGGCCGAACGGGTCACCGGCCGGCGGCCGGTCCTCGGCACCACCGGTGGCACATCGGACGCGCGCTTCATCAAGGACTGGTGCCCGGTGGTCGAACTCGGCCTTCTCAACGCCACCGCACACAAGGTCGACGAGCGGGTCGCCATTGCCGATCTTGCCGCGCTCGGCGCAATCTATGCCGGTGTGCTCGACGGCTTTTTCGCCCCATGACCGCTCTTTCCTCATGACCTTCGCCATCCCCTCCTTGCGCGATGTCGTCTATGGCCTCTTCGGCGCCTGGCGTCTGGCCCATCTCGACCCCGCCGGCATGACCTATTTCGAGCGCACGGTCGACGGGTTCTGGAAATCGTTTTTCGCCGCCGTGCTGATCGCCCCCGCCTATATCCTGGTCATCGCGCTGGATGCGATCCGCAACCCGCCCGAAGCCGACATGGCCCGGGTCGTGCTGGTGCACACGTTGGCCTACGTTCTCAACTGGGTCGTGTTTCCCGTACTCGCCCACGGCATCTGCACCGCGATCGATCGCGCCTCCGCCTTCATCGATCTGATCGTCGCCCTCAACTGGACCAAGGTGATCCAGACCGCGGCCTACATCCCGATCGTGCTCATCACCACCTCGGACCTGCTGCCGGGGGCGCTCGCGGCGCTGATCAACGCCGTCGTCTATTCGCTGCTGCTGGCCTATCAGTGGTTCGTCACCCGCACCGCGCTCGGCGTCGGGGCGGCGGCGGCCGTCGGGCTGGTCGCGCTCGACCTGTTCATCGGCCTCATGATCGACGGCTTTGCCATCGGCATGGTGCGCTGAGGCCGGCGCCCGCCCCGGCTCAGTATCTGGCGCCGAGGAAATAGAGCCCCTCGGGCGGTGCGGTCGGCCCGGCGGCGGCGCGCTCGCGCGCGGCCAGCGCCCGGGCGACGTCCGCCGGCTGCCACTTGCCGGTTCCCACCCAGTACAAGGTACCGACGATGATGCGCACCTGATTGTGCAGGAACGAACGCGCCCGCGCCTCGATCCGGATCTCGGTACCCGTGCGCACCACCTCCAGCACATCCAGCGTCTTGAGCGCTGAGGACGCTTGGCATTCGCGTGCGCGAAAGCTCGTGAAATCATGCCGGCCGACAAGCAGACGCGCCGCCGCGGCCATGGCTTCGGCATCGAGCGGGGCCGGAATCCGCCACGCCCGTCCGCGCTCGAGGACCAGCGGCGCCCGCCGGTTGATGATACGGTAGAGATAGGCGCGCTCCTTGGCGGAGAAGCGGGCATGGAAATCGTCGGGCACGATGTCGGCGGCAAGCACCGCCACCGGCGCCGGGCGCAGATGGGCGTTGAGGGCATCGCGCACGGTACCGGGATCGGGCGGCGGCTGCATGGCGAGGTCGATGTGCGCCACCTGGGCCAGGGCATGAACCCCGGCATCGGTGCGCCCGGCGGCATGGGCGTTGACCGTCTCGCCACAGAAGCCGGCGACGGCCGCTTCCAGCGCCTCCTGCACGCTGGGGCCGTTGTCCTGGCGCTGCCAGCCGACGAAGGCCGCGCCGTCGTATTCCAAGGTCAGCTTGTAGCGGGTCACGGTACCGGCGCGTCCTCGTCTTCGGGCAGCGGCAGCCGGGTCCCCGGCGCGATGGCGAAGCCGCGCAGAAAGGCCTCGGCGTCGAGCGCACCGCGTCCCGGCCGCTGCACCCGGGTCGGGCGCAGGGCATCCTGCCCACAGGCGATGGTCAGATGCGCATCGAGTACGGTGCCCGGCGCCGCACTCAGATCAGTGCCGGTCACGACCTCGGCGGCCAGTACCTTGATCACCTCGCCGTCGACGCGAAAGCCGGCCCCCGGCCACGGCGTCAGGGCGCGGACCATACGCGCCAGTTCGCGCGCCGGACGGCGCCAGTCGAGGCGGCCCTCCTCCCTGCGCAGCTTGGGCGCGTAGGTTACCCCTTCGGCCGGCTGCGGACGCGGTTCCAGGCGCCCGGCGGCCAGCCCGTCCAGAGCCTCGACGATCAGCCGTGCGCCGAGCGCGGCCAGGGTCTCGTGCAGAGCGCCGGCGGTCGTCGTCTCGTCGATGGGCACCGCCTCCTGAAGCAGGATCGGCCCGGTATCGAGACCCTCGTCCATGAGCATGATGG
>RFLL01000038.1 GCA_003693905.1 Alphaproteobacteria bacterium | reverse complement strand
CGGCTGGCCGGCGGCGGAAGAGCGTTCACCCACTGCCGGGCGGTGATTCGCAGCGGCTCCCACGAGCTTGCGCACGCCGTCGTCCCGGTCGCCGAGGTGGAAGCGTGGGCGGCCGGTTTCGCGCCCGATCTGGCCGCACGGGCAAAAGCACTGATGACGCATCTTGGCGCCGCGCGGCCGCCGTTTGCCGGCCTGACGCTGGATCGCCCCCGCCTGATGGCCATCATCAACGTCACCCCCGACAGCTTTTCCGACGGCGGCGACCGGTTCGATCCCGACCGCGCCATCGCCGATGGCCTGGCAATGCGCGAAGCAGGAGCGGACATTCTTGACGTCGGCGGTGAATCGACCCGCCCCGGTGCCGCCCCCGTGGCTCCCGAGGAAGAATTGCGGCGCACGATCCCCGTCGTCCGCGCGCTGGCCGAGGCCGGGGCGCTTGTTTCCATCGATACCCGCCGCGCCCGCGTGATGGCGGCGGCGATCGAGGCCGGGGCACGCATCGTCAACGACGTCACCGCGCTCGCCGGCGATCCCGACAGCCTGCGCGTGGTCGCCGAATCCGGGGTCAGCGTCGTCCTCATGCACATGCAGGGCGAACCGCGCACCATGCAGGCCGATCCCACCTACGCCGATGCCGCCCTCGATGTCTACGATGCTCTGGCGGCGCGGGTGGCGGCTTGCAGGGAAGCGGGGATCGAACCGGCGCGCATCGCGGTCGACCCCGGAATCGGGTTCGGCAAGACCGTGGCGCACAACCTGGAAATCCTGCGCGCCCTTGCGCTTTATCACGGCCTCGGTTGTGCGCTGCTGCTGGGCGTCAGCCGCAAGAGCTTCATCGCCCGGTTGGCGTATGACGAGCCGCCCAAGCAGCGTTTTCCGGGATCGCTGGCCGCCGCGCTCGCCGGGCTTGCGCGCGGGGTGCAGATTCTGCGCGTCCACGATGTCGCTTGGACCAGGCAGGCGCTGGCCGTGTGGCAGACGATCGAAACCGCCGTTTCTTCGTGAGCCGTGGTGTCTTGTGGAATCCGGTGAAATACCCGGCGGCGGGCATGATTTCGCTTACCGGGTGTTAACGATACGCATGGCGCAATGGTATAACGCCGATCCTTCTTCCGCCCGGGCCCGATCCGGCTCCCGGCAGATTGGCAGATTGCCAGTGCCATACACCCTGGAACTGCAAGAATGAGGACCCTGCCATGGGCAGACTTTTCGGGACGGATGGCATTCGCGGCACGGCGAACCAGGAACCGATCACCGCGGAAACGGCGCTGGCGGTGGCCAAGGCGACCGGTGCGCTGTTGCGCCGCGGCGACCATCGCCATCTCGTCGTCATCGGCAAGGATACCCGTCTGTCCGGCTACATGCTGGAGCCGGCGCTGACCGCGGGTTTCATTGCGGTCGGCATGGACGTGGTGTTGCTGGGGCCGTTGCCGACGCCGGCGGTGGCCATGTTGACCCGGTCGCTGCGTGCCGATCTGGGGGTCGTCATCTCGGCCTCGCACAATCCCTATCAGGACAACGGCATCAAGCTGTTCGGACCGGATGGCTTCAAGCTGTCGGACGAGATCGAACGGGCGATCGAAGCCCGCATCGAATCGGGCACGACCGACGCCCATGCCGCATCGGGCGAGCTCGGCTCCGCGCAGCGCCTCGACGATGCCGTCGGGCGCTACATCGAATTCGTGAAATACAGCTTCCCCCGCGGCCGGCGCCTGGACGGGCTGAAGATCGTTCTCGATTGTGCCAACGGCGCCGCCTACCGCGTGGCGCCGAAGGTGCTTTATGAGCTGGGAGCGGACGTGATTCCCATCGGTGTCACCCCCGACGGCCACAACATCAATCTCGACTGCGGCGCTACGCAGCCGAAGACCATGCAGCAGGCGGTGGTCGCCCACGGGGCGGATCTCGGCATCGCGCTCGACGGCGACGCCGATCGCGTGGTGCTAGCCGACGAACAGGGGCGCCTCGTCGACGGCGATCAGGTGCTGGCTCTGGTCGCGCGGTCCTGGCACCGCGACGGGCAGTTGCGCGGCGGCGGCGTGGTCGGCACCGTCATGTCGAACATGGGGCTCGATCTTTTCCTGCGCGATCTCGGCCTCGAACTGGTGCGCACTCCGGTCGGCGACCGCTACGTGGTCGAGCGCATGCGCGAGACCGGCTGCAACGTCGGCGGCGAACAGTCCGGCCACATCGTACTCAGCGACCACGCAACGACCGGCGACGGCTTGATCGCGGCGTTGCAGGTGCTGGCCGTGATCGTCGAACGCGGCGTGCCGGCGAGCGAGGTGGCGCACGTGTTCGAGCCGCTGCCTCAGGTGCTCAAAAGTGTGCGCATCAACGGCGGTCAGCCGCTCGAGCAGGCCGAGGTGCGCGAGGCGATCACTCGCGCCGAGCAGGCGCTGGGCGCCGACGGGCGCGTGCTGGTGCGCAAGTCCGGGACCGAGCCGGTGATCCGGGTCATGGTCGAAGGGCGTGACGCCGGGCTCGTTGGCCACGTCGTCGACAGTATCGCCGAGACCATTGCGCAGGTTTCCGGCTGAGCGCATGAACGACATGGCAAACCCGACCGGTCTGCGTGGCCGCGTTCTCATCGTTGCCGGATCGGATTCCGGCGGCGGTGCCGGCATTCAGGCCGATATCAAGACGGTGACGGCGCTGGGCGGCTATGCCGCCACCGCGATCACCGCGCTGACGGCACAGAACACCCGCGGCGTGTTCGGCGTGGTTGGCGTCGAGCCCGATTTCATCCGGAAGCAGATGCGCGTCGTGCTCGACGATATCGGCACCGATGCCCTCAAGACCGGCATGCTGCACACCGAAGCGGTGATCGCGGCCGTGGCCGATGTGCTCGACGAGCTCGACCCGACCATGCCGGTGGTGGTCGATCCGGTGATGGTCGCGACCAGTGGCGACGTGCTTCTCGATCCTGGAGCGCAGAGCGCTCTGATCCGGCGCCTGCTGCCGCAGGCCACGGTGCTGACGCCGAACATACCAGAGGCCGAGCGCCTGAGCGGCCTGGCCATTCCCGATGTCGGCGCCATGCGTGAGGCGGCGGAGCGGTTGCGCGTCATGGGGGCGGCGGCGGTGCTGCTCAAGGGCGGGCATCTGCCCGGCGCAACGGTGCACGACGTGCTGGTCGATGCGGAAGGGGTGACGGTCTTCGAAAGCCCGCGCATCGAGACCACCAGCACCCATGGCACCGGTTGTACCCTGGCTTCGGCGATCGCCGCCGGGCTGGCGCAGGGACTGGAACTGCGCCATGCCGTGGCGCGGGCGCGGGCCTATCTGTACGAGGCGATACGCACCGCACCGGGGCTGGGCGGGGGCCACGGCCCGGTCAACCATGTCCACACGGTGCGCCCCTTCGACCCAACGGGTTGAGCCCTGAACAGGCATTCGCACACGCCAGCCCCGGCCCCTGTTCGCCCGGGGAGCGATGGCCTATGGTACGGACCTTGGCCCCGTAGGGGGCACGGGTCGATGACCCGCTGCACGAACCGGGAAGGGATCCCTTCATGGCGCAGGAAATTCCCATCTATCAGGTCGATGCCTTCGCCTCGGCCGTCTTTGCCGGCAATCCCGCCGCCGTCTGCCCGCTGGACGCATGGCTGCCGGATGCCGTGCTTCAGGCCATCGCGGCCGAAAACAACCTGTCGGAGACGGCGTTCTTCGTGAAATCCGGCCGGGCTTTCGATCTGCGCTGGTTCACGCCGGCCTGCGAGGTCGATCTGTGCGGGCATGCGACCCTGGCCAGCGCCTATGTCATCGCCACCTATCTGGAGCCGGGGTGCGACGAGGTCCGCTTCAACTCGCGCAGCGGAACGCTCACCGTCACCCGCTCCGATACATGGTATACCCTCGATTTTCCTGCTCTGCCGCCCGAGCGGGCGTCCGACGACGATGCGGTAGCTCGGGCCCTCGGCGCCCCGCCGCGCGAGCTGTGGACGGCGATGGACCTGATGGCGGTATTTGCGAACGAGGCCGAGGTGCGGGCCCTGAAACCGGACATGGCGCGGATTGCGGCGCTTGAGACGCGCGGGGTGATCGCCACCGCGCCCGGCGATTCGTGCGATTTCGTCTCGCGCTTCTTCGCCCCGGGCGCCGGCATCCCCGAGGACCCGGTCACCGGCTCCGCCCATTGCATCCTCACGCCCTACTGGGCCAAACGGTTGGGGAAGGCGCGCCTGACGGCGCGGCAGATCTCGCCGCGTGGCGGCGAATTGCGGGTCGAGGATCGTGGCCGGCGGGTGGCGATTTCGGGTCAGGTGGCGCCCTATCTGGAAGGGCGGATCCGTGTCTGACTCGGTAATGGCGTCGCCAGACGGACAAAGGATTGCGGTGCGCCCCGCCGTCGGGGCCGAAGACATGGCCGCCGTGCGTGCCTTGTTCCGCGAATATCAGCGCTGGCTCGATGTTGAGGCGTGCTTTGCCGGGTTCGAAGCCGAATTGGCGACCCTGCCCGGTGCCTATGCTCCACCGCACGGGGGGATATGGCTGGCGGTCGCCGGCCCGACGGTGGCCGGCGCGGTCGGTCTGCGCCCCCTTGACGATAGACGGGGTGAAATGAAGCGGCTGTGGGTGCGTCCGGCCTGTCGCGGACGCGGCGGCGGGCGCAGGCTTGCCCTTGCCTGTATTGCTGGCGCCCGGGCCGCAGGCTATCGGGAGCTGTGTCTGGAGACGTTGGAACGCATGGCCGCGGCGCGCGCACTTTATGCCGCCCTTGGGTTCCGCCCGGCCCTGCCCTTCGGCGAGGTGGTGGCGGACGACATCTGTTACATGACCCTCGATCTGACGTCGTTTTCCCGAAGCAAGACGCCGCAATTGCAGCCGTAATCATGCCCCGTGTGGCTACGCACGCTGCGGCGACTGGCCGCCGCTGCGTGCCGGCGGCATACTGCGGGCGCGCCTGCTTGGCATATCCGCGGAAGAGGGGGAGGAGATGGAGGCACGCTTCTTCGACGATTTCGAGGTCGGCGAACGCTTCGTCAGTCCGGGCATCACGGTAAGCGAGGCCCAGATCCTCGATTTCGCCCTGACCTATGATCCGCAACCGTTTCACATCAATAAGGAAGCGGCGGTCGAGTTCCCGTACGGCGGCCTGATCGCCAGCGGGTTCCAGACTCTGGCCCTCGGCTTTCGCGCCTTCTATCAGGCCAACGTCATCAATCACTGCTCGCTCGGCTCGCCGGGCATGGACAAGGTGCGGTGGCTGCTGCCGGTGCGTCCGGGCGATACGCTGCACACCGAAGCCGAGGTCAGGGCCAAGCGGCCGTCGCGCTCGCGCCCCGACCGCGGCATCGTGCACATGGCCTATGAAATCAAGAACCAGAACGACGACGTGGTGATGACGTTTACGACCATCCACATTCTGCGCCGGCGCCCCGACCGCCGCGCGGGCGAAACCGCCTGAGACTTCCTACAACGGCCACACCCACAGGATCAGCGGCACCGCGACGATCACGATCAGAATGTCGAGCGGCAGGCCCATGCGCCAGTAATCGGCGAACCGGTAGCCGCCCGGCCCCATCACCAGCAGATTGGACTGATGGCCGATCGGCGTCAGGTAGCTCGACGAGGCGGCCACCGCCACCGCCATCAGGAACGGGTCGACGCTGACCCCCAGGCCGGTGGCGATGCCGATGGCGATGGGGGCCATGATGATCGCGGTCGCGGCGTTGTTCATGATGTCGGACAGCAGCATGGTGACGATCATCAGCATCGCCATCATGGCCCAGATCGGCACCTGCCCTTCGAGCATCAGGATCGGATAGGTGAGAACCGCCGTTGCGCCGGTCGCTTCCAGTGCCGCGCCGACGGGGATCAGCGCCCCGAGCAGGACGATCACCGGCCATTCGATGGCGTCGTAGAGCTCCCGCGGATGGATCTGACGCAGCACCACCAGGGCGGCGGCGGCGGCGGAGAAGGCGATCTGCGGGGCAGCCAGTCCGGAGACGACGAAGACGATGGCCAGCCCGAAGATCGCCGGAACAACCGGCGAGGTCGGCCGCCGCCCGAGCTGAAT
>RFLL01000037.1 GCA_003693905.1 Alphaproteobacteria bacterium | reverse complement strand
TGGAATCGCCGGAGGACTGGCAGATCGCGCCGGCGGCGGTCGATTTCATCGACCCGCTGCTGTCGTGCCTGACCATTCTGGCCGGCCTGCTCGAACGGCCGATCTCGGCCGAAGCGCTGAAGGCCGGCCTGCCCTCCGCCACCGGGCGCCTGACGCCGGAGCTGGCGGTGCGTGCCGCCGAACGCGCCGGCCTGGAGGCCCGCATCACGCGCCGGCCGCAGCTGGCAAAGATTCTGCCCGTCACCCTGCCGTGCATTCTGTTGCTCAAGGGGCAGAACGCCTGCGTTCTGCTCGGATACCCTGAGCGCACCACGGCGGAAATCATCATTCCTGAAGGGGGCGCCAACACCAAACGCATTCCGATCAAGGAACTGGAAGAGCAGTACACGGGCTATGCCATCTTTGCCCGCCCCGAATACAAGTTCGATCAACGCGCGTCCGACATCCGGCTGCACCATCCGCGGGCCTGGTTCTGGGGCACTCTGGGCAAGTTCTGGCCGATCTACAGCCACGTCCTGATCGCCTCGATCCTGATCAACACCTTCGCCGTCGCCAGCCCGCTGTTCATCATGAACGTCTACGACCGGGTGGTGCCGAATAATGCGATCGAAACGTTGTGGGTGCTGGCGCTCGGCGTCGTCACGGTGTTCGTGTTCGAATTCATCATGCGCAACCTGCGCGCCTATTTCGTTGATGTCGCGGGGAAAAACGCCGACGTGCTGATTGCCAGCCGGTTGCTGGAACAGCTCATGGCCATGAAGCTGGCGAACAAGGGGCCGTCAACGGGGGCCATGGCCAACAATCTGCGCGAATTCGAATCGCTGCGGGAATTTTTCACCTCGGGCACGCTGGTCGCACTGGTCGACCTGCCGTTCGTATTTCTGTTCATCGGCGTCATCTTTCTGGTCAGCGGCCCAGTCGCGTTCGTCCCGCTGAGCGTGGTCCCCCTGGTCGTGCTGGCAGGGCTGATTCTGCAATTTCCGCTGCGTCGGGTGATCGAACGATCCCACCGCGAAGCGACCCAGAAACATGCCCTGCTGGTGGAAACGATCGACGGCCTGGAAACGATCAAGGCGACCGCCGCCGAGGGGCGGGTGCAACGCGCCTGGGAACGTTTCGTCGGCCTGACGGCCGAATCGTCGGGCAAGGCGCGGTTTCTGTCCGGCCTGGCGACGACGTTCGCGCAGGTATCAATTCAGCTTTCGACCGTGGCCGTCATCGTCTACGGCGTTCATCTGATCGCGGCCGGCGAGATCACCATGGGCGCCCTGGTTGCCGCCACCATGCTGACCGGTCGGGCGCTGGCGCCGCTCAGCTCGATCGCCGCCATGCTGACCCGCCTGCAACAGTCGCGCGTCGCCCTGCGTTCGCTCGATGCGATCATGAAGACACCGGTGGAACGCCCCGCGGACAAGACGTTCCTGCATCGGCCGCGGCTGAGCGGGCACATCGAGATGCAGAAGGTTTCGTTCGCCTATCCGGGGCAAGAGACCAAGGCCCTCGACGGCGTCTCGTTCACCATCAGGCCGGGCGAAAAGGTCGGGGTTCTGGGCCGTATCGGATCGGGCAAAAGCACCATCGCGCGCCTGCTGATCGGCCTTTACGAACCCGACGAAGGGGCCGTCCTGATGGACGGTACCGACATCCGTCAGATCGACCCGGCGGATCTGCGCCGCAACATCGGATACGTGTCGCAGGACAATTACCTGTTCTTCGGCTCGGTGCGCGACAACATCGCCTTCGGCGCGCCGCACATGGACGACAAGGCGATTCTGCGCGCCGCCTACGTTTCCGGCGTCAGCGATTTCATCCGCACTCATCCGCTCGGCTTCGACCTCCAGGTCGGCGAACGCGGCATGGCCCTGTCCGGCGGTCAGCGCCAAGCCATCGTCGTCGCCCGGGCGCTGCTGCTCGACCCGCCGATCCTGGTCCTGGACGAGCCGACCAGCAACATGGACAACTCGACGGAAGCGACCTTCAAGCGGCGCCTGGGACAGATCCTGGCCAACAAGACCCTGATTCTGATCACCCACCGCAGTTCATTGCTGAGCCTGGTCGAACGCCTGATCATCGTCGACAGCGGCCGCATCGTGGCCGACGGCCCCAAGGACGAAGTCCTGGCCGCATTGAAACAGGGGCAGATCCGCGCCGCACGCGGCTGATCACCTCCGACCAACGCAAACAACGGGTGCCGGTTCCCGATCATGAGCAGCCGACAGGAAGACCTGAATTTCATGCCCGACGTCCATGCCGCGGTCCGGCGACGCGGCAACCGGATGGCCTATGTCCTGACGCTGTTGACATTTGTTTTCGTGATCGTCATGGGCGTGTGGTCGAAGTACGCCCTGCTCGACGAGGTGACGCGCGGCGAAGGCCGGGTCATTCCGTCCCGCAAAACCCAGGTCATCCAGAATCTGGAAGGCGGAATCGTCGCCGAAATCCTGGTCCGCGAAGGCGATATCGTCGATCGCGGGGATATCCTGGTACGCATTGACAACAGCGCGGCCCAGGCCAGCTTTCGCGATCTCCAGTCGCAATATTACGTCCTCAAGGCAACCGTCGAACGCCTGGAAGCCGAGCAGACGGGACAGCCGCTGAAGTTCAGCGACGACGTTCTGAAAAATGCCCCCAATGCGGCTGAGGATCAGCG
>RFLL01000388.1 GCA_003693905.1 Alphaproteobacteria bacterium | reverse complement strand
TGCCGAGTTCGTCGCAGCTCAGCCGATGCACCTGCCCGTGCGGGTCGAGCGCCTCGGCCGTGATCAGAACGTCCTTGATCTCGCGTCCGTAGGCGCCGGCGTTCATGCGCAGGGCGCCGCCGATGGTGCCCGGAATACCGCACAGGAATTCCAGCCCGCCAAGATCGGCGGCAGCGGCTACCCTGGCCACGTTGAGGTCGAGCGCCCCGGCGCCGCACACGATGTCGGTGCCTTCGACGGCGATGTCGGTGAAACCGCGGCCGAGGCGCACGACGACGCCGGGCACGCCGCCATCGCGCACCAACAGGTTGGAGCCGACCCCGATCACGGTCACCGGCACGTCGTCCGGCCGTGCGCGCAGGAAGGCGATCAGGTCGTCGCGGTCGGCCGGGCGGAACAGAACTTCGGCCGGTCCGCCGACGCGGAACCACGTCACCGCGGCCAGCGGGGCGTGCGCACGGTAGCGCCCGCGCACCGGCGGCAGGCGGTCGATTAGGGACGGGGCTTCGGCGCTCATCGTGACAGTACTCATTGTGCGATCCCCGCGGGATCGTCCTCTTCTGCGGCCGCGGCGCCGCGGGCGGCCTGAATTTCGGCCAGCTCGCGCGGCAGATCGGCTGCCCATTGGGTGATGCTGCCGGCGCCCAGACAGACCACGTAGTCGCCGCGCGCGGTCAGTTCCGAGACCAGCGGTGCCAGCAGCGCCCGGTCGGTCAGCGCGGTGACGTTACGATGGCCGCGCGTGCGCATGCCTTCGACCAGGGCGTCGCGGTCGGCGCCTTCGATCGGATCCTCGCCGGCGGCATAGACGTCGGCCACGATGACGTGGTCGGCATCGTTGAAGCAGGCGCAGAAGTCCTCGAACAGGCTGGCCAGGCGGGTGTAGCGGTGCGGTTGCACGACGGCGATGACCTTGCCTTCGCTGGCTTGGCGGGCGGCGTGCAGCACCGCGGCGATCTCCACCGGATGATGGCCGTAGTCGTCGATCACGGTGACGCCACCGGCTTCGCCGGTCTTGGTGAAGCGCCGTTTGACGCCGCCGAAACCGGCCAGACCGGCACGAATCACGTCGTCGGGAACGCCCATCTCGTGGGCGACAGCGATGGCGGCCAGCGCATTCTGAACGTTGTGGTGCCCGACCATGGGCAGAACGATGTCGGTGATGCGACGTCGCTTCTCCTCGGCCCGGACCTCGATTTCGACGTCGAAGCGCTGACGCGCGCCCATCGGCATCAGGTTGAGGGCGCGCACGTCGGCTTGCGGGCTCAGACCGTAGGTGATGATGCGCCGGTCTTCGATGCGCCCGATCAGGGACTGCACGGCGGGATGGTCGATGCACAGCACGGCCACGCCGTAGAAGGGGATGTTTTCCACGAAGGCCTCGAAGGCCGCATGCAGGGCCTCGAGCGAGCCGTAGAATTCCATGTGCTCGGGGTCGATGTTGGTGACCACGGCGATGGTCGCCGGCAGCTTGACGAAGCTGCCGTCGCTTTCATCGGCCTCGACCACGATCCAGTCGCCTTGGCCAAGGCGCACGTTGGTGCCGTAGGCGTTGACGATGCCGCCGATCACCGCGGTCGGGTCGAGCCCGGCGCGGTCGAGCAGGGCCGCGATCAGCGAGGTCGTCGTCGTCTTGCCGTGAGTGCCGCCGACGGCGACCGCCCATTTGAGGCGCATCAGCTCGCCCAGCATCTCGGCGCGGCGCACGACCGGAACCAGACGCGCGCGCGCCGCGATCACTTCCGGGTTGTCCGGCTTGACCGCCGACGAGACCACGACGACGCTGGCATGTTCGACGTTTTCGGCGCGGTGCCCGATCTCGACCGGAATGCCGAGCGCACGCAGGCGCCGCACGTTGGCATTGTCGCTGAGATCGCTACCCTGCACCTGATAGCCGAGGTTGTGCAGCACTTCGGCGATGCCGCTCATGCCGATACCGCCGATGCCGACGAAATGGATGATGCCGAGGTCGAGGGGAAGCCGACTCATGCCGCCGCCTCCGAATTGCCGTTCTTGATGTCGATCGCACCGTCGCCGTTGTCGCGGGCGAGAACGACGTCGGCCAGACGCGCGGCCGCATCGGGATGGGCGCAGGCGCGCGCGCAGTGCGCCGCACGCGCCAGCAGCGACGGATTGGCCAGGAACGAGCCCAGCCGTTCGGCCAGTAGTTCGGGTGTCAGGGTCGCTTGCGGCAGGACCCAGGCGCCGCCGGCTTCGGCCAGGCTCCGGGCATTGGCGCTCTGGTGGTCGTCGGTGGCATGCGGGTAGGGGACCAGCAGCCCGGGTCGCCCGGCCGCCGCCAGCTCCGCCACCGTCGAGGCGCCGGCGCGGCCGATGACCAGATTGGCGGCGGCCAGACGCGCCGGCATGTCGGCGAAGAACGCGCGCAGGTCGTGGCGCACGCCGCAGACACGGTAGATCTCGGCCACCGTCTCGATTTCGTCTCCGCGGACCTGCTGGCACACCGCCAGACGGGTACGCAGCGCTGTCGGCAGACGGGTCACGGCCTTCGGCACGACGCGGTTGAAGATTCTGGCACCCTGGCTACCGCCGATGACCAGCAGGCACAGCGGATCGTCGGGGCCGGGGACGGCGTAAGGGCGCTGCCCGATGGCGACGATCTCCGGGCGCACCGGGTTGCCGGTCAGGCGCACCTTGCTCCGGTCGGCCGGTCGGATGCCGGCGACCCCGGCGAACGATACGGCGATGGCATCGGCGCGCGGGGCCAGCAGGCGATTGGCGCGGCCGAGGACCGCGTTCTGTTCGTGCAGGACGACGCGCAGGCCCAGATGACGGCCGGCAAGCACGGTGGGGACCGAAGGATAGCCGCCGAAGCCGACCACGACGTCGCCATTCAGGCATCGCAGCAGACGCCGTGCCTGGACATAGCCGAGGACGAGATCGAGCCCGCCGCGCATCTTGCGCACGAGGCCGCCGCCGCTCAGCGCGCCGGCACTGATACGGTGGGTGGCGACCGTCGACAGGTCGGGACCGAACCCGGCGCCGCGGCGATCGGTGACCAGCGTCACCGCGATGCCGCGGCCGATCAGTTCACGTGCCAGAGCCTGGGCCGGGAACATGTGGCCACCGGTGCCGCCGGCGGCGATGACGACATGGCGGATGGTCCTCTGCCTCATGGCACGCCTCCTGCGCCGATGCGCCGGCGCGTGAAGGCGAGAACCATGCCCATGCCGAGGCCGAGCGCGATCAGCGACGAACCGCCGTAGCTGATGAACGGCAAGGTCATGCCCTTGGTCGGGATCAGATGCAGGGCCGAAGCCATGTTGATCAGCGCCTGTATCCCGAACTGCGCGAACAGCCCGGTGCAGGCGACCAGGGTGAACAGGCTGCTTTCGTTGAACAGCCGGGCAAAGCCGCGCAGCACGATGAACGCGAACAGGGCCACGATGACCAGGCAGGCGATGGCGCCGAGTTCTTCGCCGGCCACGGCGAAGATGAAATCGGAATGGGCGTCGGGCAGCAGCGCCTTGATGCGCCCTTCTCCGGGGCCGCGCCCGAACAGGCCACCGTTCATGAACGCTTCCATGGAGCGCGCGATCTGATACTGGTCGCCTGCCGCGGGGTCGAGGAAACGGTCGATGCGCGCGGCCACGTGGGGCAGAGTCAGATAGGCGCCGACGAGACCGAAGATGCCGAAGGCCGCCAGTATTCCGATCCACACCAGCGGCAGACCGGCGAGGAAAAGCTGTAATCCCCACACCGCGCCGACCACGACGCTCTGTCCGAAATCCGGCTGCAGCAGCAGCAGCGCCGTCAGCGCCAGCCACAGGCCGCCGGCCAGCCACAGGCCGGGTACCCGGGGATCGGTCTTGTGCGCCGCAATCAGCCATGCCGCGGTGACGGCGAAGAACGGCTTGGCGAATTCCGATGGCTGGAACGAAACGCCGGCGATGCTGAGCCAGCGGGTCGCGCCCTTGATCTCCGGGCCGACCAGAAGCGTCAGCACGAGCAGGCCCAGGGTCGTGATCATGCCGACGATGGCCAGGCGGCGCACCGCGCGCGGCTCCAGAAGCGAGACCCCGATCATCGTCGCCAGCGCCAGCGACAGATAGGCGATCTGACGCTGGGCGAGCTGGAATGCGCCCAGGCCGCCGATCCGCTCGGCCGCGGCCGGCGAGACGGTGAGAATCAGCATGGCACCGATGGCCATTAGCGCGATCAGCGCCGCTAGGGTCCAGCGGTCGACGGTCCACCACCAGCGACCGAGAATGCTGGTATCGGTGCGCGGCACGCCGATCATGGGGCGGTCTCCTGCGGTGATGCGGACAAGGCGGCGACCGCGGCCCGGAAAGCATTGCCGCGGGCCTCGAAATCGGGGAACTGATCGAACGAGGCGCACGCCGGCGACAGCAGCACCACCGCCCCGGGGTGCGCGTCGGCGCGGGCGCGGGCATGGGCCGCGGCCACGGCGCTCGCAATATCATCGCAGCGCGTGGTGGCCACGCGCCCGTCGAGGGCGGCGGCGAAATCCGCCGCCGCCTCGCCGATCAGGAAGGCATGGACGATGCGCGGGAAAAACGCTTCGAGTCCGGCCAGACCGCCGTCCTTGGCGCGGCCGCCGGCGATCCAGTAGATGGTGTCGTAGCAGGCCAGCGCCGTGGCGGCGGCATCAACGTTGGTGGCCTTGGAATCATTGATGAAGACGATGCCGTCGATGACTGCGACGCGCTCCTGCCGG
>RFLL01000387.1 GCA_003693905.1 Alphaproteobacteria bacterium | reverse complement strand
GGCTGGCGCTGATGGCCGCCGGGCCGGCCGCGGCGGGGGCGCGCGGTGAATCCGGCGCCGCGTGGGGCGACGTACGGGGCGAAGGAGTACGGGGCGAAGGACGGCACGTGCCCGCCGGTTTCGTGCTCATGCGTGCGGCGGCCGGCGAGGCCGAGATTCTCTCGCTCGGCGTTGCACCGCTCTGGCGCCGTCACGGCATCGGCCGGGTCCTGCTCCGCGCCGCCATGGCGACGGCGCAGGCGATGGCGGCGACCCGGCTTTTCCTGGAGGTGGCGCAGGACAACCGGGCCGCCCGGGCCCTTTACGTATCGGAGGGCTTCACTGCGGTCGGATGCCGCCCCGCCTATTACCGTCGTGGCCCGGGCTTGGCCACGGCCGCCGTTGTCTTTCGGCGTGATCTGACATGATCGCATCTTTTTCAGATGTTTGGCGCCGTTTCCGTCCGGTTGCATGGGGTTGCTCGCGAAAGGGTGATCGCCGAGTTTTTCTTTTTTCTATTGCACACGGTCTAATTTCTGTCCGTACTGATGCCCCCGACATGTAACGGAACGGAAGTAGAGGGGATGCTATAGCTGTCAATCAATTCTGTTGCATGGTGGGGAAGCAGTACTTATATACAGCACAGAAACCTACAACTTGGCAGTAATGTTTGAAATGGCAGAACAAGCGAAAACCAGCGAGCTGTTGGCTCTGACCACCAATATCGTCGCCGCGCACGTCGCCAACAATTCGGTCGCTCTGGCCGATCTGCCGCGACTGATTCGCGAAGTCCACGATACCTTGGCCAATATCGGCGATGGTGCCGCGCGCGAGCCGGAGCGGCCGACCCCGGCGGTTCCGATCCGCAAATCGGTGACCCCCGAATACATCGTGTGCCTGGAAGACGGCAAGAAGCTCAAGATGCTGAAGCGTCACCTGAAAACGGCCTACAACATGACCCCGGAGGAATATCGGGAACGATGGGGGCTGCCGGCCGATTATCCGATGGTGGCGCCGAACTACGCCAAACAGCGCAGCAAGCTGGCCAAGGAAATCGGGCTGGGAACGCGGGCCCGCCGGGCCCGGGGGTGAGGCTCCGATGCGCCCCCCACGGCGCACGACTTGCCTGCAAGCGGCCTGCGTCCCCGCCTTCGGCCTGCCCGTGATCCAGTTTCCCCCGGCCCGGCTCTTCCCGGCCGGGTGCGTCCATGATCGAGAGGGCTCGTGGTTCGGGGGCGCGCCGCAAGCCGCAATAGGCGCGCGGCCGAGGTTCGGGTATACTTGCGATCCGGTTTCATGGCGTTGGGTTCCACAAGGCATCCTCGATCGCGGCGACAATGACGTCCCACATTGAACGTCTCTGCCTCGAAAAAGGCCTGAAGATGACCGAACAACGGCGGGTCATCGCACGGGTTCTGTCCGAATCCGACGACCATCCCGACGTCGAGCAGGTCTATCAGCGGGCCAGCCGCATCGACCCGCGGATTTCGATCGCCACCGTCTATCGCACCGTCAAGTTGTTCGAAGAAGCTGATATTCTGGAGCGGCACGACTTTGGCGAAGGCCGCGCGCGTTACGAAGGGGCGCCGAAGGAACATCACGATCATCTGATCGATGTGCGCTCCGGCAAGGTCATAGAATTCCGCAACGACGAGATAGAACGCCTGCAGCGTGAAGTGGCGGCGGCACTCGGCTATCGTCTGGTCGGACACCGGCTGGAGCTGTACGGGGTCCCGATTGACGAAGCCGACGAAGCCGACGAAACGCCCGAGGCGACGCACAGGAAACAGGCCGGGCAGAAGGCCGAGGCGCGCCCGCCCGCGGGCGCCAAGCGGAGTGGCGGCCCCTGACGTGCCGCTCCCCAACCCGCACTGGACAGGGGGACTCATCGCCATGGCCCTGATGGATGCCAACCGCGAACGCCTGGTCGAAGTGCGTTCCGGCAATTTGTGCCTGCGCCTGGCCGAGACGCCCGCCGAGGTGGAAGCGGCGCAGGCGCTGCGCTATCGCGTCTTCTACGAGACGATGGCGGCGCGCCCGACCCCGGCCATGGCGGCGGCGCGGCGCGATTTCGATGCCTTCGACGACTACTGCGACCATCTGCTCGTCTTCGACGAGCGCTGCGGCGATAGCGCCCGGGCCGTGGTCGGGACCTACCGGGTCATGCGCCGCGAGGCGGCGGCCCGGGCCGGGGGCTTTTATTCGGCCGACGAATACGACATCCGCAATCTGCTCAGTTTTCCGGGCGAGATTCTGGAACTCGGCCGTTCGTGCATCGCTCCCGAATATCGCACCGGTTCGACGATGCAGCTTCTGTGGCGCGGCATCGCGGAATATGTCCTTGCCTACGACATCGGCCTGATGTTCGGCTGCGCCAGCCTGCCCGGCGTCGACCCTGACGCGCTGGCCCTGCCGCTGTCCTATCTCTATCAGCATCATCTTGCGCCGCCGGCGCTCCGCCCGTGGGCGTTGCCGCATCGCTATGTGGCGATGAACCGGATCGCGCCGGAGGATGTGGCACCAGGCCGGGCGTTGCGCATGCTGCCGCCGTTGATCAAGGGCTATCTGCGCCTGGGCGGTTTCGTCGGCGAAGGCGCGGTCGTCGATTACGATTTCGGCACCGTCGATGTATGCGTCGTGGTCAAGACCGAATGGGTGACCGATCGCTATTATCGCCATTACACCCGTGACGATGCGGCCAGAAACTGAGTGCTCCGTTCGCCGTCTGGGCGAAGGCGGGCAGCTTGGATCACCGCTGCGTGCGGCGATCCGGCTGCTGCTCTATTTCGGGTTTACCCTGCCGCTGATGCCGGTCCAGGCGGCGGCGGTGGCTTTCGGCTGGCCGCTGCGCAAGACGCTGCCGCTGTGGTATCACCGCCACTGTCGCCGCATCCTCGGCTTCGAGGTCGAGGTGCACGGGCGCCCGTCGTCGCATCACCCGACCCTTTACGTCGCCAATCACAGTTCCTATTTCGATATCATGATCCTGGCCTCGCTGGTCCCGGCCTCGTTTATCGCCAAGGCCGAGGTTGCGCGCTGGCCGGTGTTCGGCTGGCTGGCCCGGTTGCAGCGGTCGGTTTTCGTCGACCGCAACAGCCGCAACGCCGCGGCTCACCGCGACAGCGTGGCCGCCCGCCTCGATCAGGGCGACGATCTGATCCTGTTTCCGGAAGGGACAAGCAACGACGGCAACCGGGTGCTGCCGTTCAAAAGCGCGCTGTTCGCCGTGGTCGAAGGCCGGCCGCCGGAGCGGGCGGTTGCGGTGCAGCCGGTGTCGATCGCCTATACGCGGCTGGACGGACTGCCGATGGGGCGCTATTTACGCCCGTTCTTCGCCTGGTATGGTGACATGGAAATGGCCGCCCACATGTGGCAGGCGGTGGGACTGGGCCGGGTCACGGTAGAGGTGCGCTTCCACGAGCCGGTAACCATCGACAAGCTCGGTTCGCGCAAGGCGCTGGCCGAATACTGCCATCGGCAGGTCAGCGCCGGGGTCGTGGCCGCCTTGTCGGGACGCGACTTTTCGGCGGCGCTTGCAGACGGGACCGACAGGCACGCCGGCGCCACGGTCGAGACCGGGGGCGCGGGCGTTCGTCGCGCGGCCGTGCGGTGAGCGGCCCGGCAGACCCCGGCCATGACGGCGGCTCCGGCACAGGACGGACGGCAGTCGAACAACGGGCGGCAGTCGAGCAAACGGTAATCGGCTACACGGCAATCGAATCGTGACAGAAACGACGAAAGACAACGCCAAGAAGCTCTACATCAGGACCTACGGGTGCCAGATGAACGTGTACGATTCGGCGCGCATGGCCGACGTCCTGGCGCCGCTCGGCTACGTTCCGGCATCCGATCCCGACGAGGCCGACCTGGTCATCCTCAACACCTGCCATATTCGCGAGAAGGCAGCGGAGAAGGTCTATTCCGAGCTCGGCCGGCTGCGCGCCCTGAAGGAAGCGCGTGCGCGTGCCGGCGGGCGCATGGTGGTTGCCGTAGCCGGTTGCGTCGCTCAGGCGGAGGGCGCGGAAATTCTGCGCCGTGCACCGCAGGTCGATCTCGTATTCGGGCCTCAGACCTATCACCGCCTGCCCGAGCTGGTGGCCCGCGCCGCCCGCGCGACGGGCGGTGTCCTGGATACCGATTTTCCGGTCGAATCGAAATTCGACCACCTGCCGCAGGCGGCGGCTCCGCAGGGACCGGCGGCGTTTCTTTCGGTGCAGGAAGGGTGCGACAAGTTCTGCACCTTCTGCGTCGTGCCCTATACGCGCGGCGCCGAGCAGTCGCGCCCGGTGGCGGCGGTGATTGCCGAGGCCGAGCGCCTGGTCGCCGCTGGTGCGCGCGAGATCACCCTGCTGGGCCAGAACGTCAATGCCTACCACGGCATCGGACCCGACGGGCGCCCCTGGGGTCTGGGGCGTCTCATTCGCCGGCTGGCCGAAATCGAAGGCCTGATGCGGCTGCGCTACACGACCTCCCATCCGCGTGACGTGGATGACGAGCTGATCGCCGCGCACGAGGCGGAACCGAAGCTGATGCCTTATCTTCATCTGCCCGTGCAGTCCGGTTCCGACCGCATCCTGGAGGCGATGAACCGCCGCCACGGCGCCGACGATTACCGGCGCACGGTCGCACGCCTGCGGGCCGCGCGTCCCGACTTGGCGTTGTCGTCGGATTTCATCGTCGGCTTCCCCGGCGAAACCGACAGCGATTTTGCCGCCACCTTGCATCTGGTCGCCGATATCGGCTTCGCCCAGGCCTATTCCTTCAAGTACAGCGCCCGTCCGGGCACGCCGGCGGCGGCCCTGCCGGGGCAGGTGCCCGACGAGGTCAAGGCGGCGCGTCTGGCGATGCTGCAGGAGGTTCTCGACGATCAGCAGACGGCCTTCAAT
>RFLL01000386.1 GCA_003693905.1 Alphaproteobacteria bacterium | reverse complement strand
GCTTCACGTCCCGTCCCATCGGCGATCTGGTGGCGGCATGAAACACCGTCGGCGACGATGATGGTCTCGGCGGTGGCGCTACGCACCCGGGGCAACAGGCCCAGCTCGCCCATGCGTCGCGAAATCTCCGCGGTTTCAGCCTGATAGCCAAACGCCCCCGCCATGCCGCAGCAGGAAGAGGGGATCGCTTCCACCTTCAGTTCGGGGATCAGTTGCAGCACGTGCTGGAGCGGGCCGAAAAGATTGAACGCCTTCTGGTGGCAGTGGCCGTGGACGAGAGCGGTCCTTGTCGCCAGCGGGCCGAGTGGCAGCCGCAATCCCTGGTCCAGCTTCATCGCGAGGTATTCCTCGAACAGCATGACTCGCGCGCCCATCTCCGGCGTCCATTCGTCGCCCAGCAGCGCCGGAGCCTCGTCGCGGAAGGTCAGCAGACAGGAAGGCTCCAGTCCCACGACATGGGCGCCGCGCGCCAGCGCCGGCGCGATCGCACCGATGGCGCGGCGCAGTTCGGCTCTGGCCTCCTCGGCCAGTCCGACCGCAAGGAAGGTCCGACCGCAGCAGATGGGGCGCCCTCCGGCCGTCCCGGCATGGCCGACGCGCAGGCCGGCGCGGCGCAGTACATGCTCGGCCGCGTGCAGATTCTCGGGTTCGTGATAGCGGTTGAAGGTGTCGGCGAACAGAATCACGTCGGGGTCGGGATCGACCGCGGCCGGGTGATAGATGTCGAAGCGCCATTTTGGCAGCGGCCGAGAGGCGCTGAAGCCGAGAAGCCGTTCACTCAGCCAAGGCAGCCCCGGCAGCCGGTCGCGCAGGTTCAGGAGCGGTGCAAGAGCCCGCGCATAAGGCGCATAGCGCGGCAGATAGGCCACCAGCCGGTCGCGCAACGTGATGCCGCGGTGTCGTACCCGCGCGGCCAGCACCTCGATCTTCATCTTCGCCATGTCGACGCCGGTGGGGCACTCGCGCCGACAGCCCTTGCATGAAACACAGAGCGCCATCGTTTCGGCCATCGCGTCCGAAATCATGGCGTCCGCTCCCAACTGGCCGGATATCGCCAACCGCAGCGTGTTGGCACGCCCGCGTACCAGGTCGCGCTCGTTGCGGGTGACGCGCCAGGACGGGCACATGACGCCGTCACTCAGTTTGCGACAGGCGCCGTTGTTGTTGCACATTTCCACGGCGCCCTGAAAACCGCGTCCGGCACCGATATGGCCGGGCCAGTCGAAGACCGTGTCCATCTCCGGCACGCAATAGTCGGGGCGATAGCGGAACAGCCTGCGATCGTCCATTTTTGGGGCGTGGACGATACGGCCGGGGTTGAACAGTCCCCCGGGGTCCATCCGCGCCTTCACGGCCTCGAAGGCGGCGACGATCCGCTCCCCGAACATCGGGGTGTGGAACTCCGATCGGACGATGCCGTCGCCGTGTTCGCCGGAATGGGAACCCTTGTACTCGCGCACGATGGCGAACGTCTCCTCGGCGATGGCGCGGAGTTTTTTCACCTCGGCGTCCTGCTTCAGGTTCAGGACCGGGCGGACGTGCAACGTTCCGACCGAGGCATGGGCGTAGAAGGTGGCGTCCACGTCGTATTTGCGGAATATCTGGGAAAGCCGGTCGGTATAGGCGGCGAGATCGGGCAGGGCGACGCAGCAGTCTTCGATGAAGCTGACCGGCTTGCCGGTCGATTTCATCGACATCATGATGTTGAGGCCCTGCTTGCGCACCTCGATGATGTCCTTCTGCAGGCCGGGGTCGATTGCCTCCACCACACCGCCCGGGCGCTTGCCCGGATCATCCCAGCAAAAGCCGAGTTCGGCCATCATGTCACCCAGCGCCTTGAGCCGGCGCAGGTTCTCCTTCCGGTCGGGTTCCGCAAACTCGACCACGAGCAGCGCCTCCGGCTCACCACGCACGAAGCGCTTGACGAGGGGGCGGAACATCGTGATGGCGCGGGAAAGATCGAGCATCTTGCGATCGAACAGCTCCACCGCCGTCGGCTCCAAAGTAACTAGGTGCTGGGTTGCCTCCATCGCGGCCTGGAAATCGGGGAAGTGGCAGACGCCAAGAACTTTGTGCGTGGGCAGGGGAGCGAGCTTCAGCGTGATTCGTTCGGAAAACGCCAATGTGCCCTCGGATCCGACCAGCAGATGGGCAAGGTTGACGGGTCCATCAGGGATCAGCGCATCAATGTTGTAGCCGCCCACACGGCGCGGCACTTGCGGAAACCGTGCCCGGATTTCATCGGCCTCGCGCGCGCCGAGATCGAGCAGGTCGCGGATCAGCTTCGCCAGCGGGTTGCCGGAGGCCGGGGCATTGGCAGCGCAGAACGCGGCCGGGTCGATCTCGTCGAAGCGGGCCCGGGTTCCGTCGGCGAGAATGGCGTCTATCGCCAGCACATTGTCGCGCGAGGTTCCATAACGGATCGACCGGGCACCACAGGAGTTGTTCGCCGTCATCCCGCCCAGTGTTGCACGGGAAGACGTCGAAACATCGACCGGATACCACAGACCGTACGGTTCGAGTGCCGCGTTCAACGTGTCCAGCACCAGACCGGGCTCGACCACCGCGGTAGCCGCCTCGACGTCGATCTCGACGATCCGGTTCAGGTGACGCGACAGATCGAGGACGATGGCGTCATTCACCGTCTGCCCGCATTGCGACGTGCCGCCACCGCGCGGCAGGATCGGCACTCCCGCGTCGCGCGCGACATCCATGGTCGCGATCACGTCGTCGATCGTTCGCGGTACGACCACGCCGATCGGCATGATCTGGTAGATCGAGGCATCGACGGCATAGCGCCCGCGGCTGAAACGGTCGAACATGACCTCGCCCTCGACCGCAGCGCGCAGTTTTCGCGCCAGTTCGGAGACCCCTCCCGTCTCAGAGGCACCCCCCGTCTCGGAAGAGCCCCCCGTCAGCCCGTGATTTGCCATTGACATGCCACGCCCCGCGCGATTTTGTATACATTATTCATAATTCATAAATTCGAACCGGCCCCGTGGCAAGCACCATCGCGTGCCGGACGACCGGAGGGTGACATGCGCATGGCAGGGCGGCATTTCCTGCAGATTCCGGGGCCGAGCACCGTGCCCGAGCGTATCATGCGGGCCATCGACATGCCGGTGATCGATCACCGCGGCCCCGATTTTGCCGCTGTCGGGCTGAAGGCGCTGGAAGGGATGCGCTCGATCTTCCGCACGACCGGCCGGGTGGTGATCTATCCTTCCTCGGGAACCGGTGCGTGGGAGGCGGCACTGGTCAATACCCTGTCCCCCGGCGACCGGGTGTTGATGTACGAGACCGGCCATTTTGCTTCGCTCTGGTGCAAGCTTGCCGGGCGGCTTGGCCTGCGCCCGGAACTGATCCCCGGTGACTGGCGAGGGGGCGCCGATCCCGACCGGATCGAGACGCGCCTGCGCCAGGACCGCGGCCACGAGATCAAGGCGGTTTGCGTCGTCCACAATGAGACGTCCACCGGATCGGTTACTCCGGTACCAGAGATCCGCAAGGCGATCGACGCCGTCGGGCACCCGGCGTTGCTGATGGTCGATACCATATCGGGTCTCGCCTCGATTGATTACCGTCACGACGAATGGGGCGTGGATGTCAGCATCAGCGGTTCGCAGAAGGGGCTGATGTTGCCGCCCGGACTGTCCTTCAATGCCATCAGCGAAAAGGCACTGGAGGCGGCCAGAACCGCCGCATTGCCGCGCTCTTACTGGGACTGGGCGGCGATGAAGGAGCCCAACGAAAAGGGCTATTTCCCCTATACGCCGGCGACCAACATGCTGTTCGGGCTCAACGTGGCCATCGACATGCTGCACGAGGAGGGACTTGAAAACGTCTTTGCCCGCCATGCCCGTCACGGCGCTGCGACCCGTGCGGCGGTGCGCGCCTGGGGACTGGAGGTGCTGTGTCGTCAGCAGGGCCAGGAAAGCGGTGTGCTGACAGCGGTCCTGATGCCTGAGGGAGTGAGCGCAGACGCGTTCCGCGCCACGACATTGCGACATTACAACCTGTCGCTCGGCAATGGCCTGTCCAAGGTTGCGGATCGGGTGTTCCGGATCGGTCACCTAGGCGACTTCAACGACCTGACGCTGATGGCAACGTTGTCGGGTGTCGAAATGGGGCTGGCCAAGTCGGGCGTTCCATTCACGCCCGGCGGCGTCGAAGCCGCGATGCGCTATTTGATGGACAACGAACCCGCCGCGAGTGTCGTGGCACGATAGGCAGGTCCGGCTGATGCCGGAGCGATGAAGGTCGCGCAAGACGACCGTTGCGCAAAGGAACTACAGCAGAAGAACCTGAAAGGGAGGAACAGCCATGAAACCGTCCAAGCTCCTCATCGGGGCCGCAGTCGCCCTGATTTTGTCAGCTCCGGCGCTGGCCGCGGAGAAGACATTGAAATTCGGCCATGTCGGCAAACCGGGGTCGCTTTTCGAGGCCAGCGTCAATCAATTCGCCGCCTGCGCCAACAAGAAGCTGGCCGGTAAGGTCAAGGTGGAGACCTTCGGTTCATCGCAGCTCGGCAAGGATCAGGAACTCCTGCAGAAGCTGAAGCTCGGCCAGGTCGATTTCGCGCTGCCGTCTTCGGTGATGTCCTCGGTTGCCGATGAATTCGGCATTTTCGAAATGCCCTACATCATCAAGAGTCGCGACCATATGCGCCGGGTCCAGGCCGAGATGATGGACCTGTTCCAGGCCGCGGTGAAGGCGAAGGGCTATCGCATTATCGGTCTGTTCGAGAATGGTTTCCGCCATATCACCAACAATATCCGTCCGATCTACGTGCCTGCGGACCTGAAGGGCATCAAGCTGCGCACGCCCAAGGGGGCCTGGCGCGTGAAGATGTTCAAGCTTTACGGCGCCAATCCGACCCCGATGGCATTTTCGGAGGTCTTTACCGCGCTCAAGACCGGTGTCATCGACGGCCAGGAGAACCCGTACGCGCAGATCACCTCGGCCAAGCTCTATGAAGTACAGAAATATCTGTCGATCACCGGGCACGTCTATACGCCCGCCTACGTGCTGGTCTCGGACAAGCATTTCTCGCGGCTGCCGGCCGATGTGCAGGCAGGGCTCGAAGCCTGCGGCGCGGAAACGCAGGACTTCGTCTATGACCTTGCCGCGAAGCTGGAGGTCGAGTTGCTCGACGTCATCAAGAATGCCGGCGTCATCGTAAACGAGGCCGACAAGGCCGCCTTTATTGCCGCCTCGAAGCCGATCTACGAGGAATTCGCCGCTTCCGTCAAAGGTGGGCAGGCGATGATCGACAAGGTGCTGAGCCTCGCCGACGGCTCCTGAGACCAGGTGGCAGCCGGAGGGGGATTTTCCCTTCCGGCTCCGCCCGGGTGCGGGAGGCGTCACGTCCCGGGGTGCGCCAGTTTGACAGCGAAGCGCGATGCGAAGGGGGCAAGGGCATGATCGCGGCGAGCCGCATCTTGGGAAGAATCCTCGAATGGGTCACCATCGTGCTGATGATCGTCCTGACCCTGGTGGTGATCGTCGGCGTTCTTTACCGCATGAGCGGCAATTCGCTGTCGTGGTATGACGAGATTGCGGCGATATTGCTGTCCTGGATCACCTACTACGGCGCCGCGCTGGCGGCGCTGAAGCGTCGGCATATCGGGTTCGACACCGTGCTTCTGTCGCTTCCGCGAGGGGCGCGCAGAGCGGCGATCATGGTGGCCGAGATCATCGTGATCGGGTTCTTTGCGATCATGGCCTGGGCCGGTCTGGAGGTGCTCAACGTGCTGGAAGGGATGCGCCTGGTGTCATTGACATGGGTGCCGGTGCAGCTGACCCAGTCGGTGATTCCGATCGGTGCCGTGCTGTTCATCATCTGCGAACTGCTGAGCCTGCCTGCCTACTGGCGTGCGACGGTGAAGGGCATGTCGCTGGAACACGGCGACATCGAGGACGAGATTGGAAAGAGCACGGTAGGGACGCGCTGACGATGCTGATGCTGCTGATTTTCCTGGCGTTGGTGGCGATGATCTGCATCAACGTGCCGATTGCCGTTGCGCTCGCCGTTTCCGCGATCATCGGGCTTCTGGCAACCGAGGGGCTGTCCAGCCTCGTAACGGTAGCGCTAGACATGTATGACGGCTCCACCAAGTTTTCGCTGATCGCAATTCCGATGTTCGTGCTCGCCGGCTCGATCATGAATGCGGGGGGTGTTACCGATCGCCTGATCAACTTCGTCTCGGCGCTGGTCGGGTTCGTGCGCGGCGGCCTTTCCATGGTCACAATCGGGGTTTCGCTGTTCTTTGCGGAGATCTCCGGCTCGGCCGTGGCCGATGTTGCCGCACTGGGCTCGGTATTGATCCCGCAGATGAAGAAGCGCGGGTACAAGGCGCCCTTTGCCGCCGCGGTCACCTCTTCCTCGGCATCGCTGGCGATCATCATCCCGCCTTCTATACCGATGATCCTCTATGCCACCTCGGCCAATACCTCGGTCGAGCAGCTCTTCATCGCCGGTTTCATTCCCGGCCTTCTTGGCGCGGCGGGACTGATGGCCGTCGCTGCAATCTTCGCCCGGCGCTACAACCTGCCGGTCGAGGAAGCATTCAACATGAAGCGCCTCGGCGAAACTTTCCGTGCCGCCCTGCCCGCCTTCACGCTGCCGGTCATCATTCTCGGTGGCATCTTCGGCGGTTTTGTCACCGCGACCGAGGCCGCCGGACTGGCGGTGATCGCGGCCAGCCTGGTCGGCCTCTGGTATCAGGAGATGGATTTCCGTCACCTCAAGCGCGCGATGCTCGACGGTGGAATACAGACGGCGGTGGTCATGCTGCTGGTCGCGGCATCGGTGCTGATGGGCGGGTTTCTGACGCGCGCGCGCCTGCCGCAGGAACTGGCTGCGGGCATCCTCGATCTGACCAACAATCAGTGGGTGATCTTGCTGATTCTCAACTTCTTCTTCCTTGTCATCGGATTTTTTCTGCACTCGGCGGCGGCGATCATCCTGGTGGTGCCGGTCGTCATGCCGCTGATCAACGCCGCAGGTATCGATCCGGTGCATTTCGGCCTGGTGGTGACGCTGAACCTGGCGATCGGTCAGCAGACTCCGCCGGTGGCCAGCGTGTTGATTACCGCCTGTGCGGTGGCGCGGGCGAATGTATGGGAAGTAACCAAGGTCAACATCTGGTTCATTGCCGTTTTGCTGGCGGTTCTCATCCTATGCACCTACATTCCCGCGATCCCGATGTTTCTGGTCGAGTACTTTTATCGCTAGGCCGGCATCGGCAGGTCGGTATCGTCGAGTTGGAGAGCGGGGAAGATCGCTGTGAGAAATGAACTGCTGTACGAGGTCCGCGACGGGATCGGGCACGTGACCTTTAACCGGCCCGAAGCCCGCAACGCGCTGACCTTCGGGATGTACGATGCGCTGGCCAAGGTCTGCCGCAACATCCGCCTTGGCGGCGAGGTGCGGGCGCTGATCATCTCGGGCGCTGGCGGGCGGGCCTTTGCCGCTGGCACCGATATGGCCCAATTCCGGGCCTTCACCGAGCCGCAGCACGCGCTCGACTACGAAGCCCGGATGGAGCGCGTGCTGGATGACATCGAACGCTGCCCGGTGCCCACCATCGCCGCCATCGCTGGCGCCTGTACCGGCGGTGGCGCCGCCATTGCTGCCGCCTGCGACCTGCGCATTTGCGATGCGCAACTCAGATTCGGATTCCCGATCGCCCGTACGCTGGGCAATTGTCTGTCGATTGGCAACCTCAACCGGATGGCGGCGCTGATCGGGTCGGGGCGGGTGCGCGAACTGATCCTGACCGCGCGCCTGATGGGGGCGGAGGAAGCAAAGGCTGCGGGACTGGTCATGGAGGTCGCGACGGATGCGGCGGCGGTGCGGGCGCGGGCGGTCGAGATCGCCGACATGCTCAAGCAGCATGCGCCTTTGACCATGCGCGCCACCAAGGAGGCGCTGCGCCGTCTTCGTGTCGATGGACCGGGTGCTGACGACTCGGACCTGATCGTCGAATGCTACATGAGTGCCGACTTCAGGGAAGGCATGGAAGCCTTCCTCGCCAAACGTCGGCCGAAGTGGAAGGGCGTCTGAGATGGGAGGACCGTTGAGCGGCTGCCGCGTGATCGAGCTGGCGCATATCATGGCCGGCCCGGTCTGCGGCCTGATGCTTGCCGATATGGGCGCTGACGTGATCAAGGTGGAGAAGCCCTCAGGCGACGATACCCGCCACAGCGTGCCGCCGGACATCAACGGCGAAAGCGCCGCCTACATGATGATGAACCGCAACAAGCGCGGTGTGGCCCTGGATCTCAAGAAGCGGGAGGCCAGGCAGGTGCTGCGTCGCCTGCTGCGCAGAGCCGATGTCGTGATCGAGAACTATCGCAAGGGGACGATGGACAAGCTCGGTCTGGGCTATGAGACGCTGCGGGTGGAAAATCCGGGCCTGATCTATGTGGAGATATCCGGGTTTGGCCGTACCGGCCCCTATGCCGACCGGGGCGGGTTCGATCTGATCACGCAGGGCATGTCGGGGCTGATGTCGATCACCGGCGAAGCGCCGGGGCGGCCGCCGGTCAAGGTTGGCGCGCCGGTATCGGACATTACCGCCGGCATTCTCGGGGCAATGGGTGCCACCGCCGCCTATGCGCACAAGTTGCAGACCGGGCAAGGGCAGAGGGTCGATACGTCGCTCTACGAAGCGGCGATCACCCACACCTATTGGCAGTCGGCCATCGCTTTTGCCACCGGTGTCGCGCCGGGGCCGATGGGCTCGGCCCACCCCCTCAACGCACCCTATCAGGCGTTCGAGACCGCCGATGGCTGGATCAATGTCGGCGCGGCGAACCAGGCCAACTGGGAGCGTCTGGCCCACCTGATCGGTGCGCCTGAGCTGTGCGCCGATCTGCGCTTCGCCACCAATGCGGACCGGATGCGCCACCGCCTCGAACTGGAAGCAGTGCTGAACGCGATCCTGCGCAAACGCACGACGGCGGAGTGGCTTGACGTCTTCGAGGCCGGCGGGCTGCCGGCCGGGCCGGTGCTCAGCATCACCGAGATGCACGACCATCCCCAGACCCTCGCACGGGACATGGTGCCGGAGCTTGACCATCCGGTCGCCGGGCGCATGCAGACCATCGGCCTGCCGGTGAAGTTCAGCGCCACGCCGGGCGGCATCAGGCGCCCGGCGCCGCTTCTGGGCCAGCACACCGCGGAGGTTCTGGCCGAAGCCGGATACGGTCCCGAGGAGATTGCCGCCATGTTCCGTTGCGGCGCGGCACTGGGGCCCGAACCGGAAACGGGGTCAGAAACGGGGGCGCAGACCGGATCCGGGGCCGGGCCGCAAATCGGAGGGACGCGCGCGTGATCCCGGCGCTTGCCGCAGGAAGGGGCGGGCGGCCGGACGGTCACGCACGCTCGCGGGCACCCTCTCGTATTTCGTTGAGCTGCGGTTGGGGCCGCTCCTTTTCTTTCTGCCGCTCGGAAGTCCCGGTTGCAATGGCGCCGGCTGGGCCGTCTGATCGGGAGACACCCTACTCGCCCAGTTGGCGCAGCAAGGCTTCGGCTTCCTGACGCTGTGCAAAGGCGCCCTCCTGGGTGGCCAGCACTCTGGACAGGATCCGCCGTGCTTCGTCGCGCTCGCCGCTGCGGGCCAGGGCCTGAGCCAAGTGGAACTGGATCTCCGCGTTGTCGGGCAGGGCCTTGGCCGCTTCGCGCAGAACCGCCAGCGCCAGCGCCACCTCGCCCCGGGCCAGGTGGACGACCCCCAGCGTATCCTTGACGGCCCCGTCTTCGGGCGCCAGTTCCGCGGCCCGGCGGGCATGCTTCAGGGCCTGATCCGGGTCGCCCTGGCGGGCTTCGACCCAGGCCAGGTTGTTGAGCGCGGCAACGTTGTCGGGCGCGCTCTCCAGCATGCGCTCGAACGTCTTGCGGGCTTCATCCAGCCGGTTCATCTGGATGTACTGGACGCCGAGAAGAGAGGCCACGGCAAGATCGCCGGGGTTGCGCGCCAGCCAGTCGCTCATTGTCGCTATCGCGTCTTCGCGGGCTCCGGCGCGAAGCTGTGCCATCGCGGTTTTGATCGTCAACGCGCTGGAAGGCTGGCGCTCGGCCGCCATCGCGTAGGCCGCCACCGCCTCCGCGGCACGGCCGCGCGCCATGGCAATGTTGCCTGCCAGCTCGTGCACTTGGGCGCTGTTCGGGGCCTGCTTCGTGACACGGGCGAGGATGGCTTGGGCATCGTCCAGGCGCCCGTCACGCAGATGCAGATTGGCGCGGGCGACGTTGGCGTCCAGGTGGTCGGGTTGGAGCTTCAGAATCTCGTCGATCTCGCGCCGGTAGGCGTCTAGGTTGCCGGCTGCCTGAAAGGCCAAGGCCAGCAGAAAGCGTACATCGGCCGATTTCGGGTTGGCCTCGACCAGGGGACGCAGAGTAAGGACGGCATCGGCTCCCTGGCCGAGCATCAGTTGCGCCCGTCCGACCACCTCGCGCAGGGCCGGGTTGTCGGAATGGGTCGCCAGGTAGTCGCGCGTCAGCCGCAGGGCCTCGTCGGGGCGGCCTTGTTGCAGCAGCAGGCGCCCCAGCAGGGTGCGCACCTCGATCGCCTCGGGGTTGGCGTTCAGGGCCTTGTCGAGCCAGGGGCGCAGGCGCTGCAACTGGCCCAGACGCAATTCCAGATCGTAGAGGGCTTGCAGGGCGTTGATGTTGGCGGGGTGCTTTTCCAGAACCGCATGGAGGGTCGCGCGTGCCGCTTCGGCTTCACCGGCGCGTATCTGAAGAAGAGCCAGGTTGACACCAGCATCGGGCACCCCGGGGCGGCGCTTCAGCGCTTCTTCGAAGGCGCGACGGGCGTTGTCGAAATCGCGCATCGAGATATAGACGAGGCCGGTCAGGGTCGGCCCGGCGGGTTGATCGGGTTGGGCGGCACTCAGGCGTTGTGCCGCATCCAGCGCCTGCGGCAGGTCGCCGGCCTTCAGGTGGGCCAGTGTCAGGGCCACCAGTGCCCGGTCCAGGGTGGGATCGCGTTCCAGCGCCTGTTCGAGTTCGGCAATCGCGCTTTGCGTGTCGCCGGCTCCCAGGCTGGCGGCGCCAAGCCGGGCCATCGCCGCCGCGCTGTCGGGCTCGAGTTCGACGGCACGTTTGAAGTAGGCGCGCGCGCCGATCGGATCGCCGGCTTCGACCGCCGCCGCCCCGACCATGGCCAGAAGTTGGGTATCGTCGCTCTGCAGGGCGCCGAGCGGCTTCAGCGTCGCCATGGCCCCATCGGCATCGCCGAGACGAAGCTGGGTTGCGGCAAGCAGGCGCCGCGCCCGCTCGTCGTTCGGTACCTCGGCCAGATAACGCGACAAGAGCCGGAATGCCGCTTCGTTCTGGCCCAGCGCATAGCTGGCCGCACCGACCAGCAGCTTGGCGCGCAGATCGTCCGGCGTCTCGGCCAGGACCTTGTTGCCGAAGGTCTGGGCTTCGACGTAATCCTGCTTCAGGAAGGCGGCAAGGCCGCGCAGGTAGTTGGCGCGCGGATTGCGCGGATTGGCGGCCAGGACGCTGTCCAGATTGGCGATCGCTGCGTAGGGGTCGTCGAGGACCATCTGGGCGTACGCCAGCGGGATGCGGTATGCCGCGACCGTGGGGTTTTCCTCGACCAGGGGCTTGTAAAGCTCCACGGCGTCGGAGAACCGGCCCTGAATCAGACGGATATCGGCGCGAAGCTGCCGCGCGCCGGGAGCCTCGGGAGCCGTTGCCAGGGCTGCTGTGGCCATGGCGTCGGCGTCTGTCAGCCGGCCCTGCAGGAGCAGCGTCCGGCCAAGGCCGATGCGTGCCGCAACCTCGTCACCCTCGTTGGCGGCCAGCGCCAGGGCGTCCCGGAAAGCCTGTTCCGCGTCTGCGAACTTTTTCAGCCCGAGATAGGCCTGACCGCGCAGCAGCGCAATCTGCGTACGCTCGTCCGCGGGAAGGTCGCGATCGGCGGCCACGGCATCCAGCATCTCCAGCGCTGCCTGAAAGCGGTTCGATTGAGCATAGGCACGGGCCAACGGCACGGCGACCCGGCGCGGTTCGATCCCCAGGTCGCGGGCCCGCAGCAGCTCCTTTTCGGCGCCGGCCGGATTTCCAGTTTCCAGATAGACCCGGCCGAGAAGCAGCCGGGCCTCGGCTTGCTTGGGGTCCTTCTGAAGGGCGTTTTTCAATTCCACGATGGTGGCGCCCAGATCGCCTTTCGCGAAATAGCCCCGGGCCCGTTCCAGGTACTGTGCAGCCGTGGTGCCGCCGTCATCGCACGCGGCCAGCAGGCCGCTCAGCGCCAGGATCACCAGCAGACCGGCACACCGGCGGCGACTCGGGCGCGCCCGGCGCTGCGATTGCCCGGCGCGTGGGAAGAGGACGTTCCTGAATCTCGGCATGGATCGGATCACTTGGCGGTCGTTGGTCGGTACGGCGCAGGAGTGAAAATACAGACATATCCCCAATACGGCAGCACAATATGCAGGCCTCGGGGAAGGGGGTGCCCGATTTCCGAAAGGTGTTCCCGGTTTCCGGGGGCATTGCCAGCCGTGGTCGCGAACCCGGCCGGTGCCCCGGAAAGCCGGGAAAATCCGCATTCACCGGGCTGGCGGGTCGGCATCTCCGGGGCCCCGGTTTCCCCCGGGCATCTGGTTCGCCCCCTTTCAAGCCCGTCTTGTATATAGAACAGGAGATCCGATCGGAAAATCGTAATCGTTCCAATCTTCGGGGCCGAGTCCGGAGATTTCGAGCCCGATGTACAATTTCTGCAAATATATCATGTAATAAAATTCGTCCTGTATTTTATTTATCGGAAGCGATCTGTCCCTGGTGTTGTATTTTGAGGTATGATTATGGTCGTGACCTCCGATCGGAACGGATGTTTCCGTGTGCTGGCAGGGTCGAGAATGCCCTGATATCCGGCCATGCGGCTGTTTGCAGTTGAATGCAGTTGAATGGGAATGACGGTGCAATCGTTACCGACCGGCGCGGTGACCTATGCTCTCGGCACGCTTGCGTATCTTGTCCTTCTGCCGGGGCTGCTGCGCCGCGGCGAACGTCTGGATGCCATCCTTTTCATTGCGGCGGTGGGAACTTCTGCGGCGTGGACCGCGGCCACTGCTCTGCACTATGCCGGGTGGTGGGACGGTGCGCGGGTCGTTGCCGGGCTCGAGGTCGCGCGCCTTGTCGGCTGGCAGGTGCTTCTGGCCGCAGTGATCTGGGTGCGCGGCGGCCCGCGACCACGCCTGCTTGCCCGGCGTCACGTCGTTGCGGCACTGGGGGGGATCGCCGCCGCGGGATTGGCGGTGGCTCTGCTGCCGTGGGCGGTGGATCCCCTGGGCGTGGTGGTTCCGCGCGCCGTTGTCGGTCTGGTGCTGGCGGTTGCCGGCCTGGTGCTGACGGAAACGCTGTTCCGCAACACCACGCCGGACCAACGCTGGCAGATCAAGTTTCTGTGCCTGGCGGTCGGCCTGATCTGCGCCTACGACATGTTCTTCTATGCCGAAGCGATGCTGTTCGGC
>RFLL01000036.1 GCA_003693905.1 Alphaproteobacteria bacterium | reverse complement strand
TTCGGCCACCAGCACATGGATCACCGCCGCCGCCAGCGCCCCGTCGGTGCCCGGCTTGACCATCAGGTGCAGATCAGCCTGCTGTGCGGTACCGGTGCGGTAGGGGTCGATCACCACCAGCCTGGCACCGCGTGCCTTGCGGGCACGGGCCACCTGGGTCATCACGTTGACCTGGGTCGAAACCGGATTGCCGCCCCACACGACGATGAGATCGGATTCGGCCATCTCCCGCGAATCGGTGCCACGGCGCGCGCCGGTGCCGGCCAGCCAGCCGGCATCGGCCAGGGTCGTGCAGATGGTCGAATGCTGGCGCGAATAGCGTTTGACATGGCGCAGGCGCTCGATCCCGTCGCGTTGCACCAGGCCCATCGTGCCGGCATAGAAATACGGCCACACGGCCTCGCTGCCGTGGCGCTGCTCGGCCCGCAGGAAGGCCTCGGCAACCTCGTCCAAGGCCTCGTCCCACGGGATCGGAACGAAGGCCGCCATGCCGGCGCCCTTGTCGCCGACCCGGCGCAGCGGGGTGCGCAGCCGGTCGGGATGGTGCACCCGTTCGGCATAGCGCGCCACCTTGGCGCAGATCACGCCGGCGGTATAGCTGTTGTCGCGAGCACCGCGCACCCGGCCGATGCGGGTCGTCGACAGGCGCTCGACCTCCAGTGCGCAGGTCGAGGGGCAGTCGTGGGGACACGCCGAATGGATGAATTCGGCATGCGAAGAAGGCTCAGAGGCCATCATTCACCAGTTCCGATCAGGACCGGGGATCAATACGGGGATCCACATACGCAAGGGGCAATGTACAGTGCCCTCTGATCGGCTTCAATCGAGTGTGCCCCCTTCCCGGTCGATCTTCTATCCGCCTTCTATCCGCCTTTCTTCTTCGACGCCATGGCCGCCCACTCGGCCTCGCTCAGGCGCTCCATCAGGGTGAATTGACCGGCCCCCTTCAGCCATTCGCCGCCGTCGATGGTCACGCACGCGCCGTTGATGAACCCGGCCCGGTCGGAAACCAGGAACGCCGCCAGATCGGCCAGCTCGTCGTGACGACCGAAGCGGCCGAGCGGTACCCGGGCGCGCCAGGCGGTCTCGATTTCGGCGTTGGGCACCAGACGCGACCACGCCCCTTCGGTCGGAAACGGCCCCGGCGCGATGGCGTTGCAGCGAATGCCCTTCGGCCCCCACTCCACCGCCAGGCTCTGCATCAGGGCCAGCACCCCCGCCTTGCCCATGGCCGAGGGTACGACGTAGGCCGAACCGGTCCAGGCATAGGTTGCCACCAGACTGAGCACCGCCGCCGGCCGGCCGTCGGCGATCCAGCGTTTGCCGCAGGCCAGCGTAACATAGGCGGTGCCATGAAGAACGATACCGAGCACCGCATCAACCGCCCGGTGCGACAGGGTTTCGGTGCGGGCGATGAAGTTGCCGGCGGCGTTGTTGATCAGAATGTCGAGACCGCCGGCTTCGGACCAGATGCGCGCGACCATGGCCTCGACCTGGTCCGGATCGCGGATGTCGCAGGGGTGGATCGTCGTGCGCCCGGCAAAGTCGCGGTCGAATTCCGCCTTCGTCTCGGCGAGGACGTTCTCGCGCCGGCCACAGATGACAAGGCGGGCGCCGAGTTCGAGGAATCGCCGCCCCATGGCCTTGCCCAGCCCGGTGCCGCCGCCGGTGACGAGAATCCGTTTGTTGTGCAACAAGTCAGGCTTGAACATCGCTTCCGCCTCTCTCCTGCCCCATGCCGTGTGGTCTGGTTTAGCTGTACCGCTGCGGCGCCGGTTTGGCTATGCTTGGTGAACATGTTGCCATCCGCTCGAACCTACGAAGAGGTGCGCGCCCGGTTCCGATGGCAGGTGCCGGCGCGCTACAACATCGCCGTCGATGCCTGCGACAAGTGGGCCGGGGACGGTGATCGTCCGGCGCTGATCTACAAGCGGCCGCCGGGGAGCGCCGGCGATCCGGTCGTGCGCTACACCTTTCGCGATATCGCGCGCCTGTCGAACCGGCTGGCCAATGCGCTGGCCGCCCACGGCATCGGCCCCGGCGCGCGGATCGGCATTCTGCTGCCGCAGGCGCCGGAGACCGCCATCGCCCACATCGCGACCTACAAGCTGGGTGCGATCGCGGTGCCTCTGTTCACCCTGTTCGGGGTCGAGGCGTTGGAATTCCGCCTGCGCGACAGCGGCGCTGCGGTGCTGATCACGGATGCCGCCGGGGTTGCAAAGGTGGCCGAAGTCCGCGATTCGCTGCCCGAGCTCGCCCTCGTGCTGTCGATCGACGGCGGCGATGACAAGGTCTTGTCGTTTCACGACGAGGTGGCGCGCGGGCGTGACACCTTCGTCCCGGTCGACACCGACCCCGACGACCCGGCGCTCATCATCTACACCTCCGGCACCACGGGACCGCCCAAGGGGGCGCTGCACGGGCACCGGGTGCTGCTCGGCCATCTGCCCGGGGTCGAATTTCCGCACGAATTCTTCCCCCGACCGGGCGATCTGTTCTGGACGCCGGCCGATTGGGCGTGGATTGGAGGCCTGCTCGACGTGCTGTTGCCGGCATGGCATCACGGCGTGCCGGTGGTCGCCCACCGCTTCGCCAAGTTCGATCCCGAAGAGGCGTTTCATCTCCTGGCCGAATTCGGCGTGCGCAATGCCTTCATGCCGCCGACCGCACTCAAAATGATGCGTGCGGTGGCCGACCCGCGCAGCCGCTGGGCCTATGACGTGCGCTCGATCGGCAGCGGCGGCGAGACCCTGGGTGAAGAGCTGTTGGCCTGGGGGCGCGAGACCTTCGGCCTGACCATCAACGAATTCTACGGCCAGACCGAATGCAACCTCGTGGTCGGCAACTGCGCCGGGCTGATGCCGGTCAAGCCGGGCGCGATGGGCCGCGCGGTGCCCGGCCACGACGTCGCGGTGGTCGATGAAACGGGCCGGCCAGTGCCCGACGGTACCACCGGCGTGATCGCCGTTCGCCGCCCGGACCCGGTGATGTTCCTGCGC
>RFLL01000385.1 GCA_003693905.1 Alphaproteobacteria bacterium | reverse complement strand
GAATAGGATCGCGCAACGCCCCGGCTCCGACGCGCGGAATCACCCGCAGGCGAATGGTGCCGACCGGTGCCGTCGCGGTCTGTGATTCCAAAGGTGCCGCCGTCCGGGGGCTGCCTGCATCACTGCGCGCCGCCGGCGCCAGAAAAGATTCGGTCCGGAACTGCCCGGCCGCGGCCGGATATTGTATCGCCAGGGACAGAAGCAATCCCCCAATTGCCGCCAAGGCGCAGCGAGGAAAACGCGACATCGCACGAGCCCCCTCTTATTTCGTTGAGGATAGTCGTACTATGAGGCGGCCGCGATTTACAAGCGATGAAAAATCCCTTGCATTGGAAATAATGGGGGGAACACGGGCATGACTTCGCTTTGCCGCAAATTTGTCACAAACGGCCCGCGTCCACTTCGTCAGCTTCGTTCATGCACTTGTGAATCCGCCTCCAGCGCCCGCAGAGCCGCCAGCCCGACCGGACGGCCGTTGAATTCACCCATCGCATCCACCAGGCAGGACCACAGATACCCGGCCGCCGCGCTGTCGGCGAGAAGGTGGAAAGCGGGTGCGTCACCGCTGTCGAGACGGATCACGATAGCGGCGATGCGCGCCACCATCGTCTGCGCCACCGTGCCGTCGGTGCAACGGTGCGGGCGCAGATCGACGGCGCACAGCTTGGCCAGCACGACCGGGGCCTGCGCCCCGACGATCCGGAACCAGGCGTGACTATCGGCGCGCGGCACCGGGTATCCCCGCGGCCTCGGCGGCGGTACCGGCGCCGCGGCCCAGGCGGCGGCCAGCCGCGCCGGCCCATCTTCTTTTTCAGCCCCCAGCACGTCGCCCAGGATCAGGGCTTCGGCCGGGGCCAAGCGCGCAACCGCCGCCGCGCCTTCGAGGCGCGCCGCGCGGTTGTTCTCTTCCGGAACCGCAATACCCTGGTCCGCCAGCCAGTCGATTGCGCCGGCGCCCTTGAAGCCGATCCGGGGCAGGCCCGACAGGTCGGCCAGTGCAAGCTGTCGCGCCGCGATGGTTTCGGATTCGGCCTCACCGAAATCCCAGGCCACGGCCGCATCGCCGCAGGATACGAACCGCGCCCCGGCAGCAACCAGCGTGCGATAAACGGGGCTGCGTCGAAGACAGGCCGTAGGCTGGATGAAAGCGACCGTCATGGCGATCACACCTCCTGACGGCGGTTGTCGGGGTCGTAGAAGGGCACCGGCACCACCGCCGCCTCGACGATTCGCCCGTCGTCCATCTTGATCCGGATCGTCGCCCCCGGAGCGCTGTCCTCCGGCGCCGCGTAGGCCAGGCCGATCACTTTGCCCAAGCTCGGCGAGCGCGCGACCGAGGTGACAAAGCCGGCAATCTCGCCGCCACGCAGAACGAGGTTGGATTCGCGCGGCAGGGGCGCCCGCGGCCCGTCGATGGCGAATCCAACCAGCTTGCGCGCGAGCGGCCGCGCGGCGCGCAACGCGATCGAGCGCGCGCCGACGAAAAACGGCTTCTTGCGCGCGATCGCCCAGGTCATGTCGACCTCGTGGGGAAAGGTCATGGCGTCGGTATCCTGACCGATGATGATGTGGCCCTTCTCCAGCCGCAGGATGCGCTGCGCCTCGACGCCGAAGGGACGCAGATCGGCCGCCCGACCGGCCTCAATCAGGGCGTCCCACAATGCTTCGCCCATGCTCGACGGGACATGGATCTCGTAGCCCAGTTCGCCGACGAACCCGACCCGCAGCAGCCGCGCCGGAATCCCGGCGACCCGGCCTTCGCGCACGCCCATGTAGGGAAACGCCTGCGACGACAGATCGACCCCTTCGACCAGCGGCGTCAGCACTTCGCGCGACCGCGGGCCGGCGATATTGACCGCGGCGACGGCGGCCGTGACGTTGGCGATATCGACGTCGAGGCGCCACTGCACATTCCACCACAGCATTGCCAGATAAACGCGCTCGGCACCGCCGGTGGTGGCGGTGACGTAGAACAGATCGTCGCGCAACCGGCAGGCCACGCCATCGTCGATGATCGTCCCCGCTTCGTTGGTCATGAGCAGATACCTTGCCCGACCGACCGGCTGTCCGGCATAGGCGAAGGTATACATGCGATCGAGAAATTCGGCTGCATCGGGGCCACGCACCTCGATCCCGCCCAGCGTCGAGACGTCGATCAGGCCGACGCCGGTGCGCACCGCGTTCACCTCCGCCGCGATGCAGGCCTCGCGCCGCTCCGGCGGACCATACCAGGCCGGGCGCCACCACAGGCCGGCCGTCATCATCCGGGCACCGGATTCGAGATGGCGGTGATGCATGGGGGTCAGACGCTCGGGCTCGCGGCTGCGCCCGGCCAGTACCCCCAGAGGCTCGGCGGCAAACGGCGGACGGGCGGTGGTGACACCGATCTCGGCCACGCTGCGCCCGGTCGCGGCAGCAACCAGCCGCGCCGTCGCCAGCGCCGAATGGCGGCCCTGACTTGGCCCCATGCCAACGGTCGAGAACCGCTTGACCAGTTCGATCTCGTCGTAGCCGTCGGCCACGCTGTTGAGAATGTCGGCGATCTGAAGATCCTCGTCGAAGTCGACGAACTCCTTGCCCTTGGGATGGGGCAGAATCGGCCACGGGTGGTTGACGCTGCCCCTGTCGGGGGACGGGTGCCTCGTCTCCCCGGCGGTCTCGGATCCTGCAAATCCGGCGCCGCGCGCCGCCCGGGCCCCGGCACGCCGACCGTCGGCCAGCACCGCGTCGAGGTCGTGCACCCCAGCCACCGATCCGGCCAGATGCAGATGCGCCGGCAGATCGTCGATGGTGAAGGTCGCGGCGGCATCGTCATAGCTCAGGTGCGCGCCGGCCTGCACGGCAATCTGACAGGTCGGGATCGTGCCGACCGACATGACGAGCAGATCGCACGCCACCCGCTCCCCCTGCCCCGCCACCGTGCCACGGCCGGTCAGGGTATCGATGACCACCCCGTCGAGCGTGCCCCCGGCGCCGGGCAGGGCTTCGCTCACGGCGTGGACGAACAGCACCCGCACGCCGCGCGCAACGACGGCCGCAAGCACCGGGTCGTCCTCGCAATCCGGCGCCGGGCGCAGATCGACGATCGCCACCACCTTCGCCCCGGCGTCGAGCAGGTCGAGGGCAACGGCATAGCCGTCGGCGTTGCCGGTCAGCACCACGGCGCGGCGCCCCGGGCACACGCCATAGAGACGGATCAGCCGCTGCGCGGCCGACCCCATCATGACCCCCGGCAGGTCGTTGTTGCGAAAGATAGCCGGTTGCTCCAGGGATCCGGTCGCCAGCACGACCTCCCTGGCACGGATCTTGTGCAAACGATGGCCGCGGATGACCGGCAGCCAGTTGTCGGCGAACCAGCCGTTGCATGCGGCATCGCTCATCACCGTGATGGCGGGATGGGCGGTGACCGCCGCCGTCAGGTCGGTGCGCACCTCGCCCGCACGCGCACCATCGACGTCGAAGCGGGCATAGGCGAGCGCCCCGCCGACGATCGGGCCCTCGTCGATCAGCACGACCTCGGCGCCGGCCTGTGCCGCCGTCAGCGCCGCCGACAGCCCGGCCGGACCGGCACCGACCACCGCCACGTCGCAGAAGCCGTGGATCGTGTCGTAGTCGCCGCGCAGCGTATCGAAGCGTACCCGACCTAGCCCGGTGAACCGGCGAATCAGGGGTTCCCACACGTATTGCCACGCTCCACGCGGGCGATAGAAAGCCCGGTAATAGAACCCGACTGGCAGAAACCGGGCCAATGCCCCCAGCCCCGCTGCGGCCCAATCACGCCGGAGGCTGCCGAATACGTTCTGCGGCCGTACGTCCATCCCCGCCTCGATCGGGCGTCGATCGGCAGGCACGTTCGGTTCGGCGCCGATCTGGACCAGGGTGTTCGCGTCCAGCCCGGCCATGGTCAGGATGCCGCGCGGGCGATGGTACTTGAACGAACGCGACAGGACCCGCACCCCCGCCGCCGCCAGCGCACTGGCCACGGTGTCGCCGGCATACCCGGTGTAGCTCCGCCCGTCGAAACGGAACCGCACCGGCCGGGTGCGGTCGATCAGCAGGCCGGCCGGGGCCGGCAAACGCCAAGCGTTGTCGCCGCCGCTCACCGCCCGGCGCTCCCGGTTGGAAAATCGATCCGAGCAGCGAAGAGCTCGCTCGCCGGATAGGTGCGGACGATTTCGTCGCTCACGGTGTCGCGCTCGGCGATGAACCAGTAGCCGGTCGGCAGATGACACCACCATTCGCGCACCACACCGGGCACGGTATCGGCG
>RFLL01000384.1 GCA_003693905.1 Alphaproteobacteria bacterium | reverse complement strand
GGTGCACCTGAACATCGTCGAGATCCGCAAGCCCGAGATCGACGCCAAGCTGGTGGCCGAAAACATCGCCAGCCAGCTCGAGCGCCGGGTCGCCTTCCGCCGGGCCATGAAGCGCGCCGTGCAGTCGGCGATGCGCCTGGGGGCCCAGGGCATTCGGATCAACTGCGGCGGCCGCCTGGGCGGCGCCGAAATCGCCCGTACCGAGTGGTACCGCGAAGGCCGGGTGCCGTTGCACACGCTGCGCGCTGACATCGACTACGGACAGGCGACGGCCCGGACCACCTACGGCACCTGCGGGGTCAAGGTGTGGGTGTTCAAAGGCGAGATTCTGGCCCATGACCCGATGGCCCAGGAAAAGCGCCTTCACGAAACCCATCAGGCGCGATAGCCGGCGTCGGAGCGAGGGAGCAGAACCATGTTGCAGCCGAAGCGGACCAAATACCGCAAAGCGCACAAAGGCCGGATCCACGGCAAAGCCAAGGGGGGCTATACGCTCACCTTCGGCGCCTATGGCCTGAAGGCGATGACGCCGGGACGCGTCTCGGCGCGCCAGATCGAGGCCGCGCGGCGCACCGTGACCCGCCACATGAAGCGTGTCGGAAAGCTGTGGATCCGCATCTTTCCCGACGTGCCGGTATCGAAGAAACCGGCCGAAGTGCGCCAGGGCAAGGGTAAGGGGTCGCCCGAATGGTGGGCGGCGCGCGTCCATCCGGGGCGCATCATCTTCGAGCTCGACGGCGTGCCGGCGGATCTCGCCCGCGAGGCGTTTCGTCTGGCCGCGGCGAAACTTCCGGTGCGCACAAAGTTCATCACGCGTATCGGCGAGGAGGGTTAGGCCGTGAAAGCCGGTGATCTCAGGACCAAGTCGGTCGACGAGTTGAAGCAGGCCCTGCTCGATCTGCGCAAGGAGCAGTTCAACCTGCGCTTCCAGAAGGCGAGCGGGCAGTTGGAAAACACCGCTCGCGTGCGCCAGGTGCGTCGCGATATTGCACGCGTCAAGACGATCCTGCAGCAGATGCAGCAGGCGGCTTCGTAGGAGAGTTTGCACCCATGCCGCGTCGAATCCTTCAAGGGGTCGTGGTCAGCGACAAGGCCGACAAGACGGTCATCGTCTTGGTCGAACGTCGCGTCATGCATCCCATGTACAAGAAGATCATCAAAAGGTCGAAAAAGTACCACGCCCACGACGAAACCAACCAGTACAAGGTGGGCGACGTCGTGCGGATCGAGGAATGCCGGCCGATTTCAAAAAGCAAGACCTGGCGCGTAGTTGGCCAGGGTGCTGAATCAGCCTAGGGCGCCCAGGAGGCAGAGACGATGATTCAGATGCAGACGCAGCTCGATGTTGCGGACAACTCCGGTGCGCGCCGCGTGCAGTGCATCAAGGTGCTGGGCGGCTCCAAGCGCAAGACCGCCGGCATCGGTGACGTGATCGTGGTCAGCGTCAAGGAGGCGATTCCGCGCGGGCGCGTGAAGAAGGGCGATGTCCATCGCGCCGTGATCGTGCGCACCGCCAAGGAACTGCGCCGCGAGGACGGCAGCGCGATCCGCTTCGACCGCAACGCGGCGGTACTGATCAGCAAACAGGGCGAGCCCATCGGCACGCGCATCTTCGGGCCGGTCACGCGCGAGCTGCGCGGACGCAAGTTTATGAAGATCATTTCGCTGGCGCCGGAGGTTCTGTAATGGCCGGCAAGTTCAGGATTCGCAAAGGCGACCGGGTGACGGTGATCACCGGCCGCGAGAAGGGCAAGACGGGCGAAGTGCTGCGCGTGCTGCGTAAGGAATCGCGGGTGCTGGTGCAGGGCGTCAACATGGTCAAGCGCCATCAAAGCCCGACGGCGGGCAATCCCGGCGGCATCATCGAGAAGGAAGCGCCGCTGCATATCTCGAACGTTGCCCTGATCGATCCCAAGACCGACCGCCCGACGCGGGTCGGCTACCGGATCGAGGAAGGCGGACGCAAAGTCCGGATCGCTCGGCGCTCCGGCGAGGCGATCGACCTCTAGGCATGAGTGGAACCGGATTATGATGACGCGGTTGCGCGAACATTACGAAAAGACCGTGCGCCCGGCCCTGATGGCGCAGTTCAAGTACGAGAACCCGATGCAGGTTCCGCGGATCGAAAAGATCGTGGTCAACATGGGCGTGGGCGAAGGGGTGCAGGATCAGAAAAAGGTCCAGGCCGCGGCTTCGGAACTGGCCCTGATCGCCGGTCAGAAGCCGATCATCACCCGGGCGCGCAAGTCGATTGCCACCTTCAAACTGCGCGAGGGCATGCCGATCGGGTGCAAGGTCACGCTGCGGCGCGACCGGATGTACGAATTCCTGGATCGCCTGATCACCATCGCCCTGCCGCGCGTGCGCGATTTTCGCGGCGTCTCGCCCAGAAGCTTCGACGGGCGCGGCAACTTTTCGATGGGGCTGAAGGAACAGATCGTGTTCCCCGAAATCGACTACGACAAGGTCGACGAGATCCGCGGCATGAACATCGTGATCTGCACGACCGCACGGACCGACGAAGAGGCACGGGCCCTGCTCAAAGGGTTCGACATGCCGTTCACCAATTGAGTGCGTCAGAAGGACCCAACGGACATGGCCAAAAAAAGCGCCGTGAACAAGAATCTCAAACGCCGACGGATGGCACAGCAGTACGCCGCACGCCGGGCACGGTTGAAGGCGACCGCACGTGACCGGTCGCTGCCGCCGGAGGAGCGGTTTCAAGCCTACCTCAAGCTGGCGGCGCTGCCGCGCAACAGTGCGGCGGTGCGCATCCGCAACCGGTGTGAATTGACCGGCCGGCCGCGCGGATTCTACCGCAAGCTGCGCGTCTCGCGCATCGCGCTCAGGGAGCTTGCCTCGATCGGGCAGATTCCCGGCATGGTCAAGTCAAGCTGGTAAGTCTGAGAGGGAACGCGCGATGACGATGAGCGATCCTTTGGGGGATATGTTGACCCGTATCCGGAATGGACAACGCGGCGGCAAGTCGGTCGTGCGCGCGCCGGCCTCGCGGCTGCGCCTCGACGTTCTCGACGTGCTGAAGCGCGAAGGGTACATCCGCGACTATCGCGTCGAGATTCAGCGCCCCGGTGTGTCGGAACTGGCGATCGAGCTGAAGTACAACGACGGCGCACCGGTGATCCAGAAAATCGCGCGCGTGTCGCGGCCCGGGCGGCGGGTCTATTCGAAGATCAAGGAGTTGCCGCGCTACTACAACGGCCTCGGTATCACGATCCTGTCGACGCCGCGCGGCGTCATGTCGGATCAGGAGGCTCGCGCCGCCAATGTCGGCGGCGAGGTTCTGTGCCAAGTATTCTAAATATTCCGGGGCCGCATTGGGGCCAAGTATTGTCAGGGAACGGACAATGTCGCGTGTAGGGAAAAATCCGGTCGAAGTGCCCAGCGGCGTCGAGGTCATGCTGGCCGGAAATGTGGTCCGGGCCAAAGGCAAGCTCGGTGAGCTGGAATTCGCCATCCGGCCCGAGGTCAAGGTCGAGCTTGACGACGGCAAGATCGTGGTGCGACCGGTCGAGGATTCTCCGCAGGCCCGGGCCATGTGGGGGACCACCCGGGCGCGGATCCAGTCGATGGTCACCGGTGTCCATCAGGGGTTCACGAAGGAATTGGAGATCAACGGCATCGGATACCGGGCCGCGGTTCAGGGCCAGACCCTGAACCTGCAACTCGGTTTCAGCCATGACGTTACCTATCCGATCCCCGAGGGCATCACCATCAAGTGCGAGAAGCCGACCAGCATCACCGTCTTCGGTGCCGACAAGCAGAAGGTCGGGCAGGTGGCGGCCGAAATTCGTGCGTTCCGCCCGCCGGAACCCTACAAGGGCAAGGGCATCAAATATGCCGACGAGCAAATCGTACGCAAGGAAGGTAAGAAGAAGTAACCGGCCATGCTGAGCATCAAGGAACTGAGTGATCGCCGGCGCTGGCGCGTGCGTGCCCGGCTTCGGCGCAAATCCCGCGGCCGGCTGCGTCTGTCGGTTTTCCGCTCCGGCAAGCATATCTACGCCCAGATCATCGACGACGGGCGTGGGGCCACCGTGGCGGCGGCATCGACCTTGGACAAGACTCTCAAGAGCCGCCTGGCCAAAGGCAGCGACAAGACGGCAGCGGCCGAAGTCGGCAAGCTGATCGCAGAACGCGCCCTGGCGGCGGGCATCAAGGAGGTCGTGTTCGATCGCGGCGGGTACCTTTATCACGGGCGCGTCAAGGCGCTGGCCGAGGCCGCGCGCGAAGGCGGTCTGTCGTTCTAAGGATGGGATGATCAATGGCTCAGATGCGAAGAGAAGGCCGGCGGCAACGTGACGATCGCGGAGGACGCGACGAGTCGGAACTGATCGAAAAGCTGGTCAGCATCAATCGCGTTGCCAAGGTGGTGAAGGGCGGCCGGCGGTTCGGTTTTGCCGCGCTGGTGGTGGTCGGCGACGGACGCGGACGGGTCGGATTCGGCCACGGCAAGGCGCGCGAGGTGCCCGAGGCGATTCGCAAGGCCACGGAGCGCGCCAAGCGCGCAATGGTTCGCGTGCCGCTGCGCGAAGGGCGGACGCTGCACCATGACGTCGAGGGGCACTTCGGTTCCGGCCGGGTCGTCATGCGCACCGCCGATCAAGGCACCGGCATCATTGCCGGCGGCCCGATGCGTGCGATCTTCGAGGCCCTGGGGGTGCAGGACGTGGTTGCCAAGTCGGTTGGAACCTCCAATCCGCACAACATGATCCGGGCGGCCTTTGCCGGGCTCACGCGCTGCGAAAGCCCGCGCATGGTGGCTCAGCGCCGAGGCAAGAAGGTGTCGGACATCCTCGGTGAACGCCGCGGTGAGGCAGCACCGGCAGAGGCGGGAGCGTAAGCGGCCATGAGTGCGACTCGAAAGACCCTCAAGGTGACCCAGGTTGCCAGCGCCACGGGCCGGACCCGGGATCAGCGCGCCACTCTGGTCGGTCTCGGCCTCAACAAGATCAACCGCACGCGCGAACTCGAAGATACGCCGGCCGTGCGCGGCATGATCGCCAAGGTGCGTCATCTGGTGCGCGTCGAGGGCGAAGACTAGATCGGGGCGGAACCAGGGCGGAACGGAATCTCGGGATCTCGGACCGCAGAAGAGTTCGGGGAACACGAGGTTCGGGGCGACACGGGTTTTTGGGCGATTACGGGGTTTTGATCGGTGCGCGGGCGCACCGGAAGAAAACGGGAACAATCCAGCAATGAAGCTCAATCAACTGTCTGACAATCCGGGGGCCCGGCGCCCGCGCAAGCGGGTCGGCCGCGGCACCGGCTCAGGCC
>RFLL01000035.1 GCA_003693905.1 Alphaproteobacteria bacterium | reverse complement strand
CGCCATGGCCCGCGCCGTATCCGAGGCGCAGGACGAAAAGACGGGCGGGCGCCAAAGTCTGGTCGAACTGCGCGCCGTCGATGCCCGCTATCCCCTCTACGGTTCGGTTGGCACCAATCCGCCCGGACGGCTGGCGGACCTTCTCGCCCGCCGCGACGGGGTCTGGGGCGCGGTCGCGGACCCGGTGCTCCTGGCGCGCCTGGATATCGCGCCGGGGGCGCCGATCCGAATCGGTGAAGCCACCTTTCAAATCCGCGCCGCCCTGACCGGCGAGCCGGACCGGGCCACCCGCATCGCCGCGTTCGGGCCGCACGTCCTGATCGCACGCGCGGCCCTGGCCGACACCGGGCTGGTGCTGCCCGGCAGCCTGATCCACTATCACTACCGTGTGCGTCTGCCCCCGGGGGCCGATGTCGCGGCGTTGCGTCGCGATCTGGCCGCGACCTTCCCCGATGCCGGCTGGCGCGTTCGCGACCCGGACGAAGCCGCCCCCGGTGTCGTGCGCTTCATTGAGCGTCTGAGCCTCTACCTGACGTTCATCGCTCTGGCGGTCCTTCTGGTCGGCGGGCTGGGGGTGGCCAACGCGGTGCGCGCCTATCTCGAGCGTCGCGCCCCGACCATCGCCACCCTGAAATGCCTGGGGGCGCCGGGTGGGCTGATCTTCCGGGTCTATCTGGTACAGATCATGGTCCTGGCACTGCTGGGGGTGGCGATCGGGATCGGCGCCGGGGCGGTGGCGCCGTTCATGCTGGGCACGGTGCTGGCCGAGGTGCTGGGCTGGCGCGTGCCGGCCATCGTCCATGTGCAGCCGCTGGCGGTGGCTGCCGCCCTCGGTCTGTTGAGCGCGCTGGCGTTCTGTCTGTGGCCGCTGGCCCGGGCGCGGGCGATTGCGCCGGCCAATCTGTTTCGCTACGCCGTGGCCCCCGCCACCGGACCCGGCTTCAGGCACGCCCGCACAACGGTGGCCGTGATCGCGGCCATCGCCGTGATCCTGGCCGCGCTGGCCGTGTTCAGCGCCTCCGAGCGCATGCTGGGCGCGTGGTTCGTGGTCGGTGCGGCCGCGGCTTTCGCCGTCTTCCGCGGCGTCGGCATCGCCGTGGTGGCACTCGCCCGGCGCCTGCCGCGGCCACGCGGTGTGGCCCTGCGTCTGGCCGTGGCCAACCTGCACCGGCCCGGTGCGGCCACGGGCAGCGTGGTCACCTCGCTCGGCCTCGGGCTGACGGTTCTGGTCGCCATTGCGCTGGTCGAGGCCAACCTGTCGCGGCAGCTTCGCGACGAGTTGCCGGCCGATGCGCCGGGGTTCTATTTCATCGACATCCAACCCGATCAGACGGCCGCGTTCGACCGCCTGATCGCCTCGTTTCCCGGGGCCCGCGACCTGCGCCGGGTGCCGATCCTGCGCGGGCGCATCGCCGCCGTCAACGGCGTGCCGCCCGGGCAACTGACCATCCCGGCGGACATCGCCTGGGTGTTTCGCGGCGACCGCGGCCTGACCTGGAGTGCCACACCCCCGCCCGGGGTCGATCCCGAAACCGATCTCGTCGCCGGCGCGTGGTGGCCGCCGGACTACCGCGGGCCGCCGCTCGTCTCTCTCGATGCCGAGGTTGGCGAGGCACTGGACATCGGCCCCGGCGATCGCCTGGGCATCAACATCCTGGGCCGGACGGTAGAAGTCGAAATCGCCAATCTGCGCCGCATCGACTGGTCGCGCCTCGGTATCAACTTCGTCATGGTGTTTTCACCCGGGTTGCTGGAATCAGCACCGCAGACCTACATCGCCACGGTCAAGGTCGACCCGGCGCGCGAAGACGCGCTGGAACGCGCGGTCAGCGAACGCTTCGTCAACGTCAGCGCGATCCGGGTGCGTGAGACCCTGGCCACGGTGGTGACGCTGCTGGGGCGCATCGCGGTGGCGCTCAACGTAGCCGGCGGGCTCGGCCTGACGGTCGGGGTGCTGGTCCTGGCCGGGGCGCTGGCCGCCGAACACCGGCGTCGGGTCCATGACGCGGTCGTGCTCAAGGTGCTGGGGGCGACGCGGCGCGACATCGCGCGGGCGTTTCTAGCCGAGTACGGCCTGCTCGGCCTGGTCGCCGCGGTGCTGGCCGGTGTGCTCGGCACCGCCGCCGCCTACGGCGTGGTCGGCTCGATCATGCACCTGACGTTCCGGTTCCTGCCCGTGCCCGTCGTTGCGACCGCGGCGCTGGCGGCGGCGGTTACGCTCGCCGGCGGGTTTTTCGGCACTTGGCGCGCGCTCGCTCACAAGGCCGCCGCGGTGCTGCGCAACGAATAGCAGCACCCTGAAGTATATGGGAAATATATGAATCACGAGAAGACGGGACCGGTTGCGGGCGAGGTTTATTTACTCATAAACCATGGGAAAATAAGTTGTTGATTCCCGCGTGGCCTGCGCCAATATTAGGAGGACTTCGCATGGACGTGCGAACCACAGGAATTTGAAGGGGTATTCGATGGCACTCGGTCCGGATCGCAAATACATGACCCAGGCCCAGGTGGCTGCTGCAAGCGTCGATGTCGGCCTGCGCAGCTACATGCTCCAGGTCTACAACTACATGGCGCTGGGCGTGGCCTTTACCGGCATCGTGGCGCTGGTCGTCGCGCTCAACCCGGCGCTGATGCAGGCAATCGCGCTCGGTCCCATGAAATGGGTGCTGTTCGTCGGCATCCTCGGCCTCGGTTTTTTTGCGCCGCGGGTCATCATGAGCGGCTCGCCGGCGGCGGCACAGGCGGCGTTCTGGGTCTATGCCGCGTTGTGGGGCGCGTTGATGGCGCCTCTGTTCTACATGTACACCGGCACCAGCATCGTGCGGGTGTTCTTCATCACCTCGGCGGCGTTCGCCGGCCTCAGCCTTTACGGCTACACCACAAAGCGGGATCTGGCCCCGGTCGGCGCCTTCCTGGCAATGGCCACCTTCGGCATTCTGGTGGCGCTGCTGGTCAACATGTTCCTGCTGCAAAGCTCGGGCTTCCACCTGCTGCTGTCGGTGGTGGTGGTGCTGGTCTTCGCTGGCCTGACCGCCTACGAGACGCAGATGATCAAGAACATGTACATGGAAAGCGACCACGGCGAAGTGACCACGCGCAAGGCGATCTTCGGCGCTTTCCTGCTCTACGGCAGCTTCGTCACGCTGTTCATCTGGCTGTTGCAGTTGTTCGGCGTGGCGCGCGAGTAGTCGCTGCCATATCGTTCGCCACTTGCCAACGAAGGCCCGGGGGAATCGCTCCCGGGCTTTTTTTCCGTTTCTGCGGCGCGTTACCGGTGGGGGCGGTGCGAAAGGGGATGGAGGATCATGCCTCCAGCCCCATCAGGGAGCTGGCGAAGTCGCGCGCCGTGAAGGGACGCAGATCCTCGGCCGTCTCGCCGACCCCGATGGCGTGCACCGGCAGCCCGAAACGCTCGGCCAGCGCGACCAGAACGCCGCCGCGCGCCGATCCGTCCAGCTTGGTCACGATCAGGCCGGTGACGTCGATCAGGTTCTTGAACGTCTCGACCTGGGCGTGAGCATTCTGCCCCGTGGTGGCGTCGAGCACCAGCAGCACGTCGTGTGGGGCCTCGGGGTCGAGCTTTTTCAGGACCCGCACTATCTTCTGCAGTTCGGCCATCAGCTCGCCGCGGTTGTGCAGCCGCCCGGCGGTGTCGATCAGCAGAACGTCGGCGCCGTCGCGCCTGGCCGTCTCCAGCGCCTCATAGGCCAGACCGGCGGCATCGGCGCCAGGGGCGCGGGCGATCACCGGGCAGCCGGTGCGCTTGCCCCAGATCTTCAACTGGTCGATGGCTGCGGCGCGGAAGGTATCACCGGCGGCCAGGGCCACGGTGCGGCCCTGATCGCGGAACTGCTTGGCCAGCTTGCCGATGGTCGTGGTCTTGCCGCTGCCGTTGACGCCAACGACCAGCACCACGTGCGGCTTGTGTGCCGGATCGGGGATCAGAGGGCGGGCCACGGGTTCGAGAATGCGCGCCACCTCGTCGGCCAGGGCCTGACAGACCGCCTCCGGCGAGACGTCCTTGTCGAACCGGGCCTTGGCCAGTGCGCCGACCAGGCGGCCGGCCGCCGCCACGCCGAGGTCGGCGGTGATGAGAAGTTCCTCCAGTTCCTCCAGGGTCGCTTCGTCGAGGCGTCGCTTGGCGAGGATGCCGCCGATACCTTCGCTGAGGCGGTTCGACGAGCGCGCCAGCCCCGCCTTGAGGCGGGCGAACCAGCCGGATTTCGCCGTCGTTCCGGTTGCTTCGCTCATGCGGCCGCTCCAGTCAGATGGGTCTCCGTAATACCGGTTATCCGCACCGTCACGATGGTGCCGGGGGCGCCGCCGGGCACGGCAACCGGGGCGAAATGTTCACAGCGGCCGAACCCGTCACGTTCGATCAGCACCCGGGCACGCGTGCCGATGCGTCCCCGCAGAAAGCGTTCGAGTGCTGCCGCTCCGGCCGCGCGCAGGCGCGCCGCCCGGGCCTTGCGTTCGGCTGCCGGCACCTGCGGCATCCGCGCCGCCGGGGTGCCGCGACGCGGCGAATAGGGAAAGACATGAAGATAGGTCAGGCCGGCCTCCTCGACGATCGACAGGGTATTGGCGAACATCGCTTCGGTTTCGGTCGGGAATCCGGCGATGAGATCGGCGCCGAAGACGACGTCGGGGCGCGCGGTGCGGGCGCGGGCGCACAGGGCCAAGGCATCGGCGCGGGCATGGCGGCGTTTCATGCGCTTCAGAATCAGATCGTCGCCCGATTGCAACGACAGATGCAGATGCGGCATCAGCCGCGGCTCCTCGGCGAGCAGGCGGAAGATGTCGTTGTCAAGCTCGACTGCGTCGATCGACGACAGGCGCAGGCGCGGCAGATCGGGCACGTGGCGCAGGATGCGCCGGGCGAGCTGACCCAGGCGCGGGCGTCCCGGCAGATCGTGGCCGTAGGCGGTCAGATCGACTCCGCTCAGCACCACTTCGGCCACGCCGTTGTCGACCAGCCTGCGGACCTGATTGACCACCGCCCCCATCGGGACCGAGCGGCTGTTGCCGCGCCCGTAGGGGATGATGCAGAAGGTGCAGCGGTGATCGCACCCCTGCTGCACCTGGACGAAGGCGCGGGTGCGCGCGGCGAAACCGTCGATCAGATGGGCCGCGGTGTCGCGGACCGTCATGATGTCGCCGACCACGACCCGCGGCGTGTCAGGATCATCGAACGCGACCGCCGCGTAGCTGTCGCGGTGCAGTTTTTCGGCATTGCCGAGCACGCGATCGACTTCCGGCATGGCGCCGTAGCGCTCGGGGTCGATCTGCGCGGCGCAGCCGGTGACGATGATTCGCGCCCGGGGATGTTCGCGCCGGGCGCGGCGGATCGCCTGGCGGGCCTGGCGTTCGGCCTCGGCGGTCACCGCGCAGGTGTTGACGATCACCACGTCGCCGAGACCGGCGGCCCGGGCGTGG
>RFLL01000383.1 GCA_003693905.1 Alphaproteobacteria bacterium | reverse complement strand
GTCTTCGGCAAGGCGCCGGGCACGACGACCCTGTTTGCCGTCGACCGCAATGAAAACGTCATTGCCGACCTCGACATCCAGGTGATCCACGATCTTGATCGCCTGCGTCAATCGATCCGTACTCTGGTTCCCGCCGGCGGTAGCATAGACGTCACCTCGGTTGCCGGTGCCATCGTCCTGCACGGCAGCGTCGCCAGCGCAACCGACGCCGAAAACCTGCGCCGGCTGGCGAGCCGGTTCGTGGGCGAGAATGAAGAGGTCATCAACCAGCTCAAAGTAACCGAACCCAACCAGGTCAATCTGCGGGTGCGCATCTCGGAAATATCGCGCACCGCGATCAAGCAGTTCGGGTTCAACTTCGACATTCTCGAAGGCGACTTCAGATTTACGTCCGGTAGCACGTTCCTGAACAACCCGAACGCCCTGGCCGGGCTCAACCCGTTTACGTTGAGCGGCAATCCGGCCGGTGTCGCCCTGATGAACGGCGGCACCCTCGGGGCGCTGACCATCAGCAGCCTGGTCGATGCACTGGAAGAAATCGGCCTCGCCAAGACGCTGGCCGAACCGAATCTGACGGCTCTGTCCGGAGAGACCGCCAGTTTCCTCGCGGGCGGCGAATTCCCCATCCCCGTCAGCCAGGACAACAACGCCATCACCGTCGAGTTCAAGGAATTCGGCGTCAGCCTGTCATTCACTCCGACGCTGATCAGCCAGAACCGGATCAGCATGAAGGTTCGCCCCGAAGTCAGCCAACTGACGACCGCCGGATCGGTTACGGTCAACGGGATCAACATCCCGGCACTGACGACGCGGCGTGCGGAAACGACGGTCGAGCTTGCATCGGGCCAGAGCTTCGCCATCGCCGGCCTTCTGCAGGAGGATTTCCAGGATACCGTGCGCCAGTTTCCTTATCTGGCCGACATCCCGATTCTGGGCGAGCTGTTCAAAAGCGAAGAATTCCGCCGCAACGAAAGCGAGCTCGTCATCATCGTGACACCGTACGTGGTGCAGCCGATGGCCAGCCGCGACGTGCCGCTGCCAAGCGATCCGCTGACCCGTTCGCAGCCGCGTTCGAACCTGAACCGCGCGCCGACCGCCGCTCTGCCGCGCGCCGTGCCAGTCCCCGCTCCTGCGACGGCCGCGCGCAAAGCACAGCTTGGCGCCGCCCGGTTTCTGTTCGACTGAACGAGGGAAGCCCGCTCATGAGCAAAGCCATACCGCGCAGGTGCCCGAAGGCCGTGACGACGCTGGCATTGGCGGGTGCGCTGGCCGGCACGTTGGGCGGCTGTGCCCTCAATCCCGACGCCGGCCCCGAAAGCGATACCGTTCCGGAGCATCGCCTCTATCACTCTCTGATACGTCTGCAACCGCCGTTGATCGAACCGCAGGTGGAAACCGTGACCATGACCTACACGGTGCGGTTCCCGGACGGCGAGGCGAAGCTCGGCGCCGACGAGCTGGCGCGCCTGAACGCCTTTCTGCGTGACAACAACGCTCTTGAGGCCCGGGTAGAAATCGACGGTCCGCGTGATGCCGCCGGTTATCACGACGGCCTGACGGCAGCCCGTCTCGAAGCCCTGAACGAGGTGCTTTACCGCTTCGGCATCAGCGCCGTGGTGCCGGATCGCACCCAACCGTCACTGACCCGGCCCGAAGACGCCACCGTGGTGACGCTCACCCGGGCCATGGTGATCGAGCCCGACTGTTCGACGCCGAAGACGATCTACGGGCCGCGGCCGACGCACATATGGGGTTGCAGCAGCGCAACCATACTCGGGCGCATGGTCGTTGACCCGCTCGACCTCGAACGCGGGCGCCAGATCGGTCCCGCCGACGGCGAAGCGGCCGCGCAGAGCATTCAGCGCTACCGTGAAGACAAGGTCAAAGAGTTGAAAACCGAGTCGACGAACTGATCCGGGCAGACATGAGCACGGCTGAAAAATTCCTCGACGTCCAGACGCCGGTTGAAAACACCGCCGCGGAATGTGTTGCCTTCGTCGGCGACAACCAGACCCACGGCGTGGTCGAATCGGTGGCGCGGCAGTTTTTCGACGAACCCGTGGTCCGCGACGGGGGCAGCCAGCAGGCGCTCGAATATCTGGCCGATGCGCCGACCCCCAAGGTCCTGATCGTCGATATCGGCGATTCATCGGCGCCGCTCACCGCGATGCTGTCGCTGACGGCCGCGTTCAGCGAGGAAACGCGCCTGATCGGCATCGGAACCATCAACGACATCAACCTGTACCGGGAAATGGTCGGCGCCGGGATTACGGATTATCTGGTCAAGCCGGTGACCGAAAAGGCCCTGGCGGCGGCCCTGTGCCGCACCGATGCGCCGGTGGCGAATGCCTCCAGCGCCGAACCGGCCACCGCCAAGGTGCAGCGCATCAGCATCGTTGGCGCCCGCGGCGGCGTCGGTGCCAGCAGCCTCGCCGTCAATCTGGCGTGGCTTCTCAGCCAGGACAAGAAGCTGCGCACCGCCCTCGTCGATCTCGATCTGGAATTCGGCACGGTCGCCCTTTCGCTCGACCTGGAGCCGACCCGCGGCCTGCGCGAAGCCCTGGAAAGCCCCAACCGCATCGACAGCCTGTTCATAGAAAGCGCGACCGCGAAGCTGAGCGAACGCCTATCGGTGATGGCCACGGAAGAAACCCTGGCCCAGCAGATCGTGTTCAACCCCGAAGCAATCGACGTTCTGTTCGAGGCCCTGGGGCGCACGAACGAGTGCATCGTGGCGGACCTGCCGCGCTCGGCCTTCGCCGTGCGGGAACGGGTGTTCGAGGCCAGCAGCATCATTCTGGTCGTGACCGAGCTGACCCTGTCCGGTCTGCGCGACACGATGCGTCTTCTGACCGGGATTGAAGAGGCGGCGGCGGGAAAATCGGTCTTCGTCGTGGCCAGCCGGACCGGATCGGGAGCTGGAATGGCGCCCAAGGACTTCCAACGCGCCCTCGGCCACAAGGTCGACTTCGTGATCCCGGAAGATCGCAAGGCCTTCACTCAGGCCGCGAACAACGGCAAACCTCTGGTTCAGATGAGCCCCAAAAGCCCCGCCGCCAAGGTGTTGCACAAGATCGCCGACAAAATCTCCGAAGGATATCTGGCGCAGAATGCAGACAAGAACGCGCAGGGGGCGAAGAAAAAGCTGTCTCTTGCGCGTCTGTTCAAGCGGGGTTGATCCGCCATGGACGGCACGACCGCGCGCGTCGGATCGAAAGCGGCCGAGGGGCGTGAAGGTGCCGCGCCAGGCAGCTTTCGCGACCGCGATGCAAAGCTGGCGCGCTATCTCGAAGATCTGAAACCGATCGTCCTCGAAGCCTTCGAACACGACGACGTCGGCACCCTGCCCCGACCCGAACTTGCGGTGCGCATCGGCCAGATCGTGACCGAAGCGACCGAATCCGATTCGGCGATCCTGAATCTTCTCGATCGACGCAACCTGGTCGCGGCACTGATCACATGGTTGCTGCACCAGAGCCCGAAGGCCCCGCCCGCGCCCGAGGCACCGGCATCAACGCCGGTGCCGGCCACCGGAGTCGATGCCCCCGCGCACGACATCCTGGCACCACGGCCGAGTCACCGCGAGGCGTCCGAAACGCGCTCTTCCGGGGGGCATGCCAAAAGCGGTCCGCCGAGCATCTCGGCGACGGTGCTGGAGACCAAGGACCGGATCGAACCGTCGGTGATGGAGCGGCTCGACATCTCGGCCGCCTCGCAACTTCCGCGCGACGAGCTGTCCCATCAGCTCCGCGAGATCGTGAACGAGGTCCTGGCCGAACAGAAGATCCGTCTCAATGCCGTCGAGCAGCAATCGGTCGTCGAGCTGCTGCTCGACGACATGCTCGGTCTGGGCCCGCTGGAGCCTCTGCTGGCAGACGAATCCATCACCGACATCATGATCAACGGCCCGCAACAGGTCTATGTCGAACGTCGCGGCAAGCTGGAGCCGACCGACGTCAAGTTCCGCAACAACGACCATGTTCTGAACATCGCCCGGCGAATCGTGTCCTTCGTCGGGCGGCGGGTGGACGAAACAGTGCCGCTTGTCGATGCCCGTCTCCAGGACGGCAGCCGTGTCAACATCATCATTCCGCCGCTGGCCATCGACGGCCCGGCCATCTCGATTCGTAAGTTCGCCAAAAAGTCCATCACTCTAGACATGATGGTGCGCCAGAACAACATGTCCGAAGCGATGGGCACGGTGCTCAAGATTGCTGCCCGCAGCCGTCTCAACATCCTCATATCCGGCGGCACCGGGTCCGGTAAGACGACCCTGCTCAACGCCCTGTCGCAGATGATCGACGAGCGCGAACGCATCGTCACCATCGAAGACGCGGCCGAATTGCAGTTGCAGCAACCGCATGTCGTGCGCCTCGAAACGCGCCCTCCCAACCTTGAGGGAACCGGCGAGATTACGATGCGCGATCTGGTCAAGAACGCGCTGCGCATGCGCCCCGACCGCATCATCCTCGGCGAGGTGCGCGGCGCCGAAGCGGTGGACATGTTGCAGGCCATGAACACCGGCCATGACGGCTCGCTCGGCACAATCCACGCCAACCGCCCGCGCGAGGCGTTGACCCGCCTTGAAAACATGGTCGGCATGGCCGGAATCAATCTGCCGGCCAAGGCGGTGCGCACACAGATCGCCGCGGCCATCGACATGATCATTCAGGTCTCGCGCATGCGCGATGGCATGCGTCGCATCACCCACATCACCGAAGTCATCGGTATGGAGGGGGATATCATCACCACCCAGGATCTGTTCGTCTACGAGTTCGAAGGCGAAGGCTTGGACGGCATGCTCAAGGGCACGTTCCGCTCCACCGGGCTGCGTCCGCACTTCGCCCCCAAGGCCTCCTATTTCGGCCTCGAACGCCGCCTGATGGAGTGCATGTGATGGCCGGCCTGCAAAGTTTCCTCGCCGATAATCCGGACATTGCGCTGGCGGCGACGATTTCCCTGCCGCTCGGCCTGCTTCTGATCATCGTGGTTCTGCTGACCGGTGACGGGGGGCGCAAGACGCTCAGCCGGCGCATCGCCCGCATCCGGCTCAACCATGAAAAGAAGGCACCGACCACGGCCCAGATCTCGATCGCCCGGCCGCAGAAAAGGGCGAGTGATATCAATGTACTCGACCATATCATTCGGCGCCTCATGCCGCGGCAGGAACTCCTGCGCCTGCGCATCGAGCGCGCCGGGCTGTCGATTTCCATCGGCATCTACGTTCTGGCCAGTCTGCTGATCGGCACCCTCGGCCTTGTGGCGGCAAACATGCTGTGGAACTGGCCGCTGATTCCCGCCGTCCTGATCGGCATTACGGCCGGGCTGCTGCTGCCGCACGTGTTCCTCGGCGTGCGCATCAAACGGCGCCAGGCCAAGTTCATCGATCTGTTCCCCGACGCCATCGACCTGATGGTGCGCGGAATCAAGGCCGGCCTGCCGGTGACCGAATCGATCCGCACCGCAAGCGAAGAGATCGCCGATCCCGTCGGCACCGAATTCAAGCGCATCACCGATGGCGTACGGATCGGCCGGCCTCTTGACGAGGTGCTGTGGGAGGCCTCGCGGCGGCTCGATCTGCAGGAGTTCAACTTCTTCACCATTGCCCTGTCGATCCAAAGCGAGACCGGCGGCAACCTGGCGGAAACTCTCGGCAACCTGTCCGACGTGCTGCGCGGGCGTCGACAGCTCAAACGCAAGATCCGCGCCCTGTCGTCGGAAGCCAAGGCCAGCGCCTATATCATCGGCTCGCTGCCGTTCGTCATGACCCTGCTCATCTATCTGGTCAACAGCGAATACATCCTCGGCCTGTTCCGGGATCCACGAGGCCAGGCCCTGATCGGGTTCGGCCTGTTCATGGTGGCGGCCGGCAGCGCGGTCATGTATCGCATGGTGAAGTTCGAAGTATGATCGAAACCGTGCTCGAATCACTCGGCATCTCGCCCGACGACCTGCTGGTCGTCATGGCCGCCATGTCAGCCGGCATGGTGACGGTGAGCGTGTGGATGACCCTGCTTCACCGTGACCCGGCGGCCCGGCGCATCAAGATCATCGCGGCCCAGCGCGAAGCCCTGCGCGCCGGCGTCGTCGGGCCGCGGCGACGCCAGGAGCGGTTGCCGACGATCAGTCTGATGCGCCGCGTCGTCGACCGCCTCAACCTGCTGCGCTCGGCCCAGATCTTGCTGGCCTGGGCCGAGCGCAGCAGGTTGAGGCGGTCGACGACGCGGCGCATCAGACTGATCGTCGGCAACCGCTCCTGGCGT
>RFLL01000382.1 GCA_003693905.1 Alphaproteobacteria bacterium | reverse complement strand
TGGTCGCCCGCTTCCGGGATGTGCGCTCGAGGTGCGCGATCCGCACGGCCGGGCGCTGCCCGAACGCCGGGTGGGGCGCGTTTTCGTCCGCGGTCCCAACGTGATGGCCGGATACTTCGGCGATGCCGAGGCAACGGCGGCGGTTCTGTCCGACGATGGCTGGTTGGATACCGGCGATCTCGGCTACATGGTCGACGGGGCGCTGGTCGTCACCGGGCGCCACAAGGACCTGATCATCGTCAATGGGCGCAACATCTGGCCCCAGGATATCGAATGGGCCGTCGAAAGTCTGCCGGGGTTGCGCCATGGCGACGTTGCGGCGCTGTCCGTCCCCGGTGACGACGGCGAGGAACGGGTCGTCGTTCTGACCCAGTGCCGCTCGGGCGATGCCGACGTGCGTGACGAGCTGACCCGGCAGATCAAGGGCGCGGTGCGCCAAGCCGTCGGCATCGAATGCACCCCCGTTCTGGTGCCGCCGCGCAGCCTGCCCAAGACCTCTTCCGGCAAGCTGAGCCGGGCGCGGGCCCGGCAATTATATCTCGCCGGGGCGTTCGAAGGCGCCGAGCGTACCCGCCCGGGCGCGTCCGCATCGCCGGAACAGGTCGGATAGAACGTGCCCCGGAGCCCGCGAAGCGTGGGCCGGCTCGTTGCCCTGACCGGGGCTTCCGGGTTTGTCGGGGGCCACATTGCCCAGGCGCTGGTCGCGGCCGGGTGGCAGGTTCGCGTTCTCATGCGCCGGCCGCCGTCGGGGCCGCCGCTTGCGGCCCTGCCGGTCGATGTCGTGTCCGGATCTCTTGCCGATCGCGGCAGCCTGCAACGCCTGGTCGAAGGTGCCGATGCCGTCGTTCATGTCGCCGGCGTGGTCAGGGCGCGCACGCGCCGGGCGTTTTTCCAGGTCAACGCGGACGGGGTGGCGAATCTGCTCGCGGCGGTGCATGCGACGGCCGGGGGCGGGGCGATGCCGCATTTTCTTCTTCTTTCCTCGCTGGCGGCGCGGGCGCCGGCGGTTTCCGCCTATGCGGCGAGCAAACGCGCCGGGGAAGACATGCTGCGCGCGCGGGCCGGTCCGGTGCCGTGGACCATACTGCGCCCACCGGTAATCTACGGTCCGCGCGATCGCAATACGCTGGCGTTCTTTCGCATCATCGCCAAAGGCATCGCCCCCCTTCCGGCCCCCGATGCGGCCCGGGTGTCATGCCTGCACGCAAGCGATCTGGCCGCCGCCGTGTGCACCCTGCTGACGGCCGCAGAGGCCATGTCCGGGCAGATCTGCGAGATTGACGACGGCTGCGCCGGCGGTTATTCGTGGCGCACCATGATCGAGACGGCGGCCGCGCACCTGGGCGTGCGTCCCCGTTTCGTGCGCATCCCCGCTCCGCTGTTGAATGTCGTCGCGGCCATGGCGGCCGGCGCGGGTCTGGTGACGGGCACGGCGCCGATCCTCACCCCCGGCAAGGTGCGCGAGATCCGGCATCTCGACTGGGTCTGCCGCGATACCCGCATGCAGACGCATACCGCGTGGCGACCGCGGGTGCCCCTGGACACCGGCTTTGCCCGGACCGTCGCCTGGTATCGACGGGAGAAGTGGCTGTAACAAACTGTAATAATTTGTGATCTTTATCACCGCCTCGTGATTGATGCACCGGTGGACCCGCGGTGACGGAGCGCATAAATTATCAGCGATTTTACAGTGTTGAATGCGCTCCTGATCTTTCACCCCGGTGGTCTTCAGGTTCAGACCGCAGGATCGTGGGGACAGACGTGAAAAACGAAAGGGGCGAAACGTAAGCCGCGGCAAGAACGGCAGAAATAAAAAAAGGCAGTCAATGCCGGGGGGGCCGCCTGGGGGAAAGGTTCGTTGCATGGTAATCCTGCCGTTGAATGCATGATCTGATGCACGGCTCCTGAGGCGCGCACGGTGCGCCGGGTCCCGTGTCTCCGTGTCATGCCTGCGGGCTGCGGACGAGCCCGTTTTTCCCAGGACTGGCGTCAAACTCGAAGAACGCGGAGGGCGTCGCATTCGGGCACGGCGGCGGGTCGATGCGGGGACATCGGGGATATACGGATATCGGGGATATACCGGGGGCGGATGCTGACAGGGACATGCAGGTCGGATGACGACGATAGAGTTGAACAGGGAGCGGATCGTTCAGGAAATCTGCCGCATGCTTGAACCGCACAACAAGACGGGTGTTCCGATCCGCAGAAACACGGACATCATGAAGGATCTTGATGTCGATTCCCTGGCTGTCATGGATTTCATCATGAACCTTGAGGATCTCTTCGACATCTCGATTCCGCTCAATGCCATGGCCGAGATCCGCACAGTCGAAGATGTGGCCGAGGTCGTGCTCAAGATGAAAACAAATGAAAACGGACTCTGAAAAATGAGCCTGCTTAAAAGATTCGACGCCCTGATCCAGGCCCACAAGGCGGTCTCCCGGTGCGGGATCGATCCGTTCGGGGTGAAGCTGGAACGCGTCCTGTCGCCGACCCGGGCAATCGTCGATGGGCGGCCGGTGATCCTGGCGGGAACCAACAACTACCTCGGTCTGACGTTTCATCCCGATTGTATCGCAGCCGCGGCCGAAGCGGCCCGGCGCGAAGGAACGGGCACCACCGGCTCGCGCATCGCCAACGGCAGCTATGCTCTGCACAAGACCCTGGAGGAGCGGCTGGCCGGATTTTTCGAACGCCGCCATGCCATGGTGTTCTCGACCGGCTATCAGGCCAATCTCGGTATCATTTCGACCATCGCCGGTCCCGACGACTATCTGATCATCGATTCGGATTCCCACGCCAGCATCTATGATGCGATCCGATTGAGCAGCGCCACCGTCATCCGTTTCAAGCACAATGATGCCGCCGATCTGGACAAACGCCTGCACCGCCTGTCCGGTCGTCCCGGCAACAAGGTCATCGTCGTCGAAGGCATCTACAGCATGCTGGGCGACCAGGCGCCGTTGCGCGAAATCGCCGAGATCAAGCGGCGCCACGGTGCCTATCTCGTCGTCGACGAAGCCCATTCTCTGGGCGTGCTCGGCGAGCACGGGCGCGGTCTGGGCGAGCATGCGGGCGTCGAAGGCGACATCGACTTCGTGGTCGGAACGTTCAGCAAGAGCCTGGGCGCCGTCGGCGGGCTCTGCGTATCCGACATGGACGATTTCGACGTGCTTCGGGTCGCATGCCGGCCGTACATGTTCACGGCCTCGCTGCCGCCCTCGGTGATCGCATCGGTGACCACGGCGCTGGAGGTCGTGCGCACCGATTCCAGCCGCCAGCAGCGCCTGTGGCGGAACGTCGACACGCTCTACGACGGACTCGACCTCAGCGGCTTCACGCTCGGGCGGCAGAAGAGCCCGGTGATAGCGGTTCATCTGCCCGACCAGGAAACGGCGGTGCGGATCTGGTACGAACTGCTCGAAGCCGGCGTCTACGTGAACCTGGCATTGCCTCCGGCCACGCCCACCGGAACCCCGTTGCTACGTTGCAGCGTGTGCGCCGACCACAGCCGGGACGAGCTTGAAACCATCGTCGAAGTGCTCCGCGCCATCGCCCAGAGCCACGGCGTGATCGGTGCACCGGCGCGCTCGGTGCGGGCCTGACCTGGGATCGCCCGGTCGATCGGGGAAAGGTTCCAGGCGGGCCGATGCCCGGCGCCCGTTTTGCGTCTGTGGATGTCACGGCGGATGTCACATTCGGGCGAGGCGCCTCAGCGCAAGGCCCCCTGCCGGTAAAGACGCCAGACCAACAGCGGCGAGGCCAGGATGGGATGACGTCTCTGCCAGGCGCTGATCTGCGGTCGAACGCCGCTGTGGCGTTCGATCTTCCACAGAATGTAATCGACGGCGCCGTCGAAGGTGAATGCACCTTTGATCAGGCGGGCCACGGTCAAGGGCTTGCCGATCCAGCGCCGAGCCGTCCACGCCACGCGGGCGCGCCAGCGCGCGGCGGCGGAAGTCGTAATCCGAATCTCCGATGCGTGTGCCGTCGATACGATGCGCAGGCCCGCGGCCTGGAGGGCCGGTACCGTAAGGCGGTCGTAGCGCGGTGCGGCCCAGGCATAAAGCGTGCGCCCGCGCGCCGTCCCTTCGACGCGCAGCTCGCTGCGGTAGGTTTCGCGGAAGGCGCGCTGCCACAGTTGCGCGGCGGTGAACGGTCCGTCCATCAAGGGGGCGGTACGTGCCACCAGAGTAATGACGGCCGCGCGCAGGGCCGCGACCACGGCGCTGCGCGCCGCCGCGTCGCGGGCATGGACAAGACGGACCGGTTGACAGAACCGGGCCCACAGCGACGGATGGAAGCTGCGCCGCGACGTGCCGCGGCCGAACTGCGCCAGCGTCATCACCGCGTATTTGGCGCGGATCCGTCCGGCTTCGCTCTCGCATTCGATGTAAAAGACATTCGGCGGCAGCAGCGCATTGGCCAGCGCCATCGTCCGTGCACGCCGGCGATGGCGGTAAAGGTTCGCGTAGAAGTCGCGGTAGCGATCGACCAGAACGTAAAGGTCGATCACGCCGCCGCCGTCATCGAACGCGGCCGGGGCGCGCAGACACGAACCGTAGAACAGCACCGCCGCCACCGCAGCGCCGTGGCGCCGGCACACGGCGGCGACGGCCGTCTGCACGGACGGGTCCACCGGCTGGTCGATTTCCGCCTCGATGTGGCGGCACAGAGGATCGGCGGTCCCGGGCATCGCCGCTCAACAGCGCATGAAGACGACATCGTGGTCGCTGCGCAGGACCATCGGATGCCCGGGGGCGGGGGTGAAGAACTGGCCGTCGAAGACGATCGGCGTGTTCATCCGCAGCACGATTTCATTGGTGCATCCGCTGACGTATCCGTTGCGTCTCATCCACGGCCGAGGGCGGCCGGCCAGAATCGGCAGCAACGCTGCGCGCAGCCGGTGCGGCGGCGATTCGATATACGTGTACCGACACCGCCCGGCGCCTTCGCTCCAGAACGGGCGCAATCCCAGGGGCAGGCGGGCAAGGGTGGTGGCAAGAAACAGAAGATACTCTTTTTCCCCTTCTCCTTGCGGCGCCGGCACATCGCCGTTTTCGGGCACGGCGATCGAAAACCGGGCGCCGCGCAGCAGATCATCCGAACCGTCGTTGCCGCGCCCGAAGAATGCGCGCAGAACGACGAGGGCAAGGCTCGAGGTGAAAGCGGCGCCGCGCTCGAGACCCATGGGATGAATTTTCTGCCGACTGAACATGACCGCACGATAGAATGCCGCCGCGCCCAGGAACATGCCGTGAACCGGCGCTTCGTCGGGGCTTCGTCGCAGCGACAGAACCGGGCGGGTCGCCTCGGTGATGCCGCGACCGTCCGCGAGCGCATGCGCCAACCGGGCCAGCGAATCGGCGCGCCGTCCTTTGAGGCCGACGTCGTGGGCAATCAGATTGGTCATGCCGCCGGGCAGGATCGCCAGACGCGGACGCCGTTTGGGCGCCGTGGTGTTGATCAGCGCCGTCAGGGCCGCCTGCACGGTGCCGTCGCCGCCGTTCAGCGCGATCACGTCGACGCCGTGGCGGATGAAATCGCCCAGCGCCTGCCCCAGGTCCTCGATGCGGTCGATTTCGGCATGGACGACGTTGGCATGGCGCGCCGCCGTATCGCGAATGGCGGCCATGCCGCGGCGATTCTGCTGGCTGTGGATGTTGCTGATCAGTCCGATACGGGCCATGTGATGAAAAATGGTTGGCGGATGCGTGCGCGTGACGGGAAGCGGCACCCGTCGGGGGACCGACGAACCCGGCCGGAAACGGCAACGGCGTATCGGGCGCGACGTTTCAAAACGGGGTCATGTCATAAGGGTTGGGACCGGATTTGCCAACACGCAAGCCCGGAGCGTGAAACCGGGGCGGATCGGCGATGATGAAGACGCTCGACCTTTACATCCTGCGTCGGGTTTTCTGGCCGTTGGCGGCGGCGTTGGGCGTCACGGTTCTGGCGCTGTTGCTGGAGCGGCTGGTGCGTCTGCTCGATCTGCTGGTCAACAAGGGCGGGCCGCTTTCGCTTCTCGTCCAGATGCTGACCAACCTGATCCCCCATTATCTGGGGATTGCGCTGCCGGCGGCGTTTTTCGTGGCCGTGCTTCTGGCGATCATGCGCCTGAGTCAGAGCAGCGAAATCCACGCCATGCAGGCCGCGGGCATCAGCCTGTGGCGCCTGATCGCACCGATCCTCGTCCTGGCCGCGGGGCTTACCGCACTCAACGCCGTGACCATCAATTATCTGCAACCGCACGCGCGCTATGCCTATCGGGCCGCGACCTTCGCATTGATCAACAACGCCTGGAACATTGCGGTCGAGACCGGCGTCTTTTTCACCGGCTTTCGCGACACCGTCATTCTGGTCGACGGCCTGGATGACGACGGGACGACGATCACCGGCATTTTCGCCTATCGCAGAGACGACCCCGGCCGCGCCACCGTGATCACGGCGCACAAAGGCGTGCTTTCATCGCGCGCAGGGGCGCAACCGCCCGCCTTGCATCTGTTCCGGGGACTGCGGACCGAAATCGGCCCCGGCGCAAGCGAGCCCAACGCGGTGCGCTTCGAACGCTTTGATCTGACACTGGATTTCGCCGTTGCGCCCAAACAGTTCCGGACCCGCGGCCGGGACGAGGAGGAACTGACCCTGGACGAGTTGTGGGCGGCGCGCGCACAGCCCCCCGAAGGCGTGGCCCCGGCGCTCATCCGGGCCGAAATCCATCACCGCCTGGTGCGCTCTCTGACCATCCTGGTGCTGCCGTTTCTGGCCGTGCCGTTGGCGATCGCCTCGGGGCAGGCGCGCCGGACCCGGAACCTGTCCCTGGGTTTCGGGCTGATCGTCATTGTCGTTTATCACTATATCCTTCAACTCGGTTACAGCCTGGCCAGCGTCGAGCGGCTGTCCCCCTATATCGGGCTGTGGTTGCCGTTCGGGCTGCTTGCCGGCGGCAGCCTGTGGAGTTTCATTGCCGCCGGCCGCCGCCCCGAAGGCAATCTCCTGGCGGATGCTCTGGCCCGTCTCGACGGGGCGGTACGTCTCGTTTACGCGCGCCGCGGCTGGCAACGGGGCGCGGGATGAGCCGGACCTTCACCACCTACCTGTCGCGCCTGTTCCTGCGTCAGACGCTCGTCGTCACGCTCGGCTTCACCGCCTTGCTGCAACTGTTCGATCTGTTGAAGAACGCCGGCGACGTGATCGCCCGGCACGGCGGGAGCATCGACGCCTTGGCCTATTACACGCTGCTTCGGCTGCCCGGGATTGTCAGCTTTCTCCTGCCGCTGTGCATCCTGATTGCGACCCTGATGACCCTGTCGCATCTGGCGCGACATAACGAAATCGTGGCCATGAAGGCGGCCGGGGTGTCGTTGTATCGCATCGTGCTGGCGCTGGCGCCGGCGGCATTGGCGATTGCGGCGGCGCACTGGATCCTCGGCGATCAGATCGCGCCGGCCGCCAACCGGGCGTTGCAGCGCTGGGATGCCCGAAGCATCGCAGCCGCGGACGGGGCGCTCGGCGACGAAGCACTGTGGCTGCGCAGCGGACGCGCGGTCGTGCGCGTGGGCGGCGTTCTCGACGACGGTCGCAGACTGACCGGCGTTCAGGTGTTCCTGCGCGACGAGGACGGCAATCTGGTTGCCTACCTTGCCGGGCGCGAAGCGGTGTATCGGGAGGACGCATGGCGGTTGTTCGATGTCCGGCGCACGATCTGGCCTGCCGACGGCCCGCCGCGCCGCGACCGGCTCGGGCGCATGGTCTGGGACAGCCCCTTGCAACCGCGCGATTTCGTCGATCTTTCGACGCCGCCCGATCACCTGACGCTGCGGGCCCTGCGTCAGGCGGCCGCGGTCGCCGGCCTTGGTCGCCGGCCGCCGTTCTTCTATCGCACCTGGGTGCAAAGACGCATCGCCGCCCCGGTCAGTATCGGGGTCATGATTCTCCTTGCCGCGGCCGTCGCCCAGACCCTGGCGCGCAGCCACGCGGGGGTGATCAACTTTGCTCTCGGCATCGGGTTGGGTTTTCTCTATCTGATTGCCGACGGGGTCAGCCTGACCCTGGGCGAAGCCGGCACGCTGCCGCCGCTGCTGGCGGCCTGGGCGCCGCTGGCTGTTTTTGCCACCCTGGCCATGACGGCATTGATGGCCCGCGAAGGGATCTGAGAGCGCGTGCACGAGACCGGAAAGAGGGCGTGCGAGGCTGGACGTGGTCCGGTTGCACCCGTATGAGCCAGCGTTTAGCTTGGTCGCTGGCCGGGCGCTCATAGTGTTTGCGCGTTTGTCCGTCGGCGAGCGGGAGACTCGGAAAACTCGGGAGAGAGTGCGTGCGGATTGATCTTGCATGGTGGCGGGGACGGACCCACGACCTCGGACGCATGGACCTGAAGGATCTGATCCGGGTCTATTTCACGTATCCCGCGGTCATCGTCTATCTCGTCCTCGGGGGCGCCGGTTTCGCCTGGGCCGTGCTGCGGGCGTCGGCGCTGTGGCCTCTGGCCGCGGCGGTCGGACTGGTCGCGCTGGTCTATCCTCTGGTCTGGTATCTTCTGCACCGCTTCGTCCTTCATGGCCGGTTCCTGTACCGGCACCGCTTCACGGCCAAGGTGTGGAAGCGGATCCATTTCGATCACCACCAGGATCCCCACGACCTGCGGGTGCTGTTCGGGGCGCTCTATACGACGGTGCCGACGATCGGCCTCGTTACCGTGCCGATCGGCTGGGCCGTGGGCGGCGAAGCGGGGGCCGCGGCCGCCTTTGCCGCCGGCATGCTGACGACGTGCTTCTATGAATTCGCGCACTGCATCCAGCATCTCAACCACACGCCGAAATCCCCCGCTCTGCGGCGCATCAAGCGCCTGCACATGGCGCACCATTTTCACAACGAGACGGGCAACTTCGGCATCACCAGCTTCGTCTGGGATCGGTTGTTCGGAACCCTCTATGAAAAACCAAGCGAGGTGCCGCGCAGCGCGAGTGTTTTCAACCTCGGCTATACCACGGCCGAGGCCGAGCGCTATCCCTGGGTTGCCCGCCTGTCGCCGCCGGTGACCTCGATCGGAGCCCATCGCGAACGGCGGCGGCCGCGCGGGCTCGAAGTTCCATCCATGGACCGCACGCAGGCATGACGGCCCGCCCTTCGCGCGCGGCAGAGGGGGCAACCGACGATCCGCGGGCCGATACCGATCCGATCCGCATCGAACCCGTGCGCGGGCGGCGTCAGCTCGATCGCTTCATCGATCTGCCCAATCGCCTTTACGCCGGTCATCGCGGATACGTCGCGCCGCTCCGCTTCGAGCGCCGCCAGGCGCTCGGCCGTCGGACCAATCCCTATTTCCAGCACGCCGTCGCCGAATACTGGCTGGCTTGGCGTGGGGCGCGTCTCGTCGGGCGGATCAGCGCCCAGGTGGACGATCTCTATCTCGCCCGCTACGGGGATGCGACCGGCCATTTCGGTCTGTTCGATGCCGAGGACGATCCGGCGGTCTTTGCCGCGTTGAGCGCAACGGCCGAAGCCTGGCTCGCAGCGCGTGGCATGCGCCGGGTGCGCGGACCGTTCAATCTGTCGATCAACGAGGAAAGCGGCCTGCTGGTCAGCGGTTTCGACACCCCGGCGGTGATGATGATGGGCTATGCGCCGCCCTACGCCGGGCCGCGGATCGAGGCGCTCGGTTATGCCAAGGCCAAGGACCTGATCGCCTACGACTACGACGTGACGCGCGAACCCGTCGGCGCCCGCCAGCTTCTGGGGCGTATGAGCGGGGCCGACGGGGTGAGGCTGCGCATGCTCGACATGGCACACTACCGGCGCGACCTCGGGATCATTCTCGACATCTTCAACGATGCCTGGTCGCAGAACTGGGGCTTCGTGCCCTTCAGCGAAGCCGAGATGGTGCGGATCGCGCGGGAAATGCGGCCGTTGATCCGGCCCGAGATGGTCTGGATCGCCGAGCTCGACGGCGAACCGGCGGGGATGATCGTGTGTCTGCCCAACTTGAATGAAGCCATCGCAGATCTGAACGGGCGCCTGTTGCCGTTCGGCTGGGCGAAGCTGTTGTGGCGGCTCAAGGTGCGGAGGCTGCGCAGTGCGCGGGTGGTGATGATGGGGTTGCGTCAGTGCCATCGCGACACGCCGCGCGGGGCTGCCACCGTTCTAATGCTGATCGAATCGCTGCGCGCGGCCATGGTCCGGCTCGGCTTCGAACGCGCCGAGTTGTCGTGGGTGCTTGAAAACAACCGGCCGATGCGTCGCATGATCGAGAGCATCGGCGGGCAGCCGTACAAGGTTTATCGGCTTTACGAAAAGGTGCTCGGCTGATGGACGCCGATACGCGCTCCCGCTTTACGGCGCTGGTCCTGGCCGCCAGCCGCGGCCCCGACGACCCCGTGGCCCGTCACGCCGGGGTCGACAACAAGGTGTTCGTGCCCATTCACGGGCGCGCGATGCTGAGCTGGGTGGTGCGCGCCCTGGAGGCAAGCCCGAGCGTGGCGCGGATCGCGGTGGTGCTCGATACCCCCGAACGGCTCGAAGCGGAGCCGGAACTGGCCGGCGCGGTGGCGGCCGGGCGTCTCGTGGTCGTGCCCGCCGGCGCTTCGCCCAGCGCCAGCGTGGCCGGGGCGCTGGCGGCGCTGGGCAACCCGTTCCCGGTGCTGGTGACCACCGCCGACCATCCGCTGCTGTGTCCGCAGATGGTCGAACATTTCTGCGCATCGGTACCGCACGGGTGCGACATCGCCGTCGCCATGGCGCGGGCGACGGTTGTGCGCCGTGCCTGCCCGGATGCGGTGCGCACCTACTATCGCTTTGCCGACGGCGGCTACAGCGGCTGCAACCTTTACGCCCTGTGCACGCCGGCGGCGCTGCGGGCGGTGGCCTTCTGGGGACGGGTGGAGCGGTATCGCAAGCGCCCGTGGCGGCTTCTGTTCGCCATCGGGCCGCTGACCGCGGTGCGTCTGGCGCTTGGCCGGCTAACCCTCGACGTCGCGCTGCGGCGTCTGTCGCGCATCGTCGGTGCGACAGCCCGGGCCGTCGAGATGCCCTTCGCCGAGGCCGCGATCGACGTTGACAAGCCGGCCGATCTGGCCCTCGTCACCGCCATCCTCGCCGGCCGGCCGGACACCCAAGGGGGCGCTCAAGGCCGTTTCCATGTCTGATCCCGGCTGCACCCGGGTCAGGGTCCGGGTCTTGCCGAACAGCGGCAGGCCGATATAGCCGCGGACCTTGAGCACGTCGTGGCCTTCGGCCCGGATCGTGGCGGCATAGGTGCGTCCGTCCCGGGGGTTGTAGATCGTGCCGCCGTCCCACACCCCGTCGCCAGCCGGCTTGAGGCCGCGCAGCACTTCGATGCCGCACAAGGGACGGTGACGGGCCGCGGCATCGGGATTGCGCGTGTCACGCTTGAGACGGCCCTGCTTGTCGAACGGCTTTTTCAGCCACACGATGCGGCCGCACAAACCGGATTCACAGGTGTCGATCCGGATCGCGACCTTGCGGTTGTCCATCAGCCACAGCCCCGTCGGATCGACCGCAGCGGCAGTCGCGGCATGGGTCGGGACCGCGCTCAGCACGATGATCGCCGCGGCCATCGCTTTCAGCCAAGCAAACGTCATCAGGCCCCCCAACGTCCGCACGTCACGCGTTCCTGTCCTGGCCGCGCGGATGCGGATCGTCGAAGATGAAGATATCGCATCACTGGCCGCAGCCTCATGGATTATGGCCACGAGTACTCTTCTGGCAAGAGGCAGGGGGCGAAAACCGCGGAAAACCCGGGAATAAGGGTTGATGCCGGGATTACGCGACGACTATACAACCATGTGTCCCCGGCCCGCCCGCTGTCGAGGTCGTGCCGGTGGCGTTCCGGCATGACCGCGGGAGAGACATGGGCGGGGGCGGGCCGGGCAGAGGATTTTCCTGTTGGACCGAGCATGGCCGCCATAACGGATACGGATACGCACTCTCGGCTGCCGGTCGCGGCGCCCGGCGATGCCCGCGTGCAGGAGCTGCCCGAAAGCGGTCTCTGGGCCCGACCAGAGCGCTTGGTCCTGGGGGTGCGCAAGGGCGTCACCCCCAACGGCAAGCCGCCGGTGCGCATCTTTCTCGGGACGGAGCCGGCGCAGCACCGCGCCGAGCGCATCTTCGTGTGGTCGATCGAACGCGTGCGCGATCCGGCCCGGGTCTACGAAATCCATCTGATGAAAGACCTGGCCGGCTTCCGCAAGCTTGGCTGGTTGACCGGTTTTACCAACTACCGCTTTGCCATTCCCCATTTCGCGGGCGGAACGGGGCGTGCCATCTACAACGACGTCGATCAGATCTATCTGAAGGACCCGGGCCTGCTTTTCGATCTGCCGATGGGTGATCACGGCGTGCTGGCGATCGCCCCGGGGGGGCGGCTCGATACCTCGGTGATGCTGATCGACTGCGCCCGGATGCGCGATGTCTGGACCGTGGAGGACGCCCGCCACCGGCGCAAGAATGCCCTTATCCGCAAGGCCAGGGCGGCCGGCGTGTTCGGGCACCTGGATCCATCGTGGAACGCGCGTGACGAGGAATATGCGCCGGGCGAAAGCGGCCTGCTGCACTACACCACCTTGCACATGCAGCCATGGCGGCCGTTTCCCGGACGCTTCGTCTATCAGCGCAATCCGGTCGCCGACGTGTGGCTGGAGATGGAGGCGCGGGCCGATGCGGCCGGTTTCCAGATGTTCAGTTTCGCCCGGCCGAGCCGGAGCTTCCGGGCCGCGCTCGCGCGCGCGCGCCGCGGCCCGCCGGCGTTGGCTGCGACCGCCGCAAAGGCCTTCGAGGCGGCGCTGGAGG
>RFLL01000381.1 GCA_003693905.1 Alphaproteobacteria bacterium | reverse complement strand
GCCCCGGATCAGCCCATCCCAAAGGAGCGGCTTCGAGCGCGGCCTCCAGCTCAGGGTCCGAGAAAGAATGCGTCACAGCAGGCGGCTCAGGACGGATGATCTGCTCCTGACGCCGCGCCAGCAGCCGACCACCCATCACCTCGTAGAAAAAGCGCGACGGATTGGCGCTCAGCACCCACAGAAAGGCGCTGTCGATGCCGCCGCCGACCAGGGCCCGGAACAACCCGCCGAGCAGACGCCGGCCCACGCCGCAACCCTGCCAGTCGCCGGCGACGTAGAGGGTGTAGACCTCGCCCGGGGCCGGCCCGCCGCGGGCGCGTCCGCAGCTTCCGAACCCGACGATGGTCCCCACCGCGCCGGTCCCGGCTTCGCCCCGCGTGCCCGGAATTTCGGCCACGAGGACCGTATCCGAGCCGGCATGGCGATGCAGCAGCCCGCGCCATTGCGCCGCCTGTCGGGCCTCGGTCATGGCGACCAGATAGCGGTCGGGAAGAATGCCGGCATAGGCCAGCCGCCAGGTCTCGACATGGACCCGGGCAATGGCGGGCGCATCCTCGGGGCGGCCGGGGCGGATATGGACCAGAGGCGCGATCATGAGATCACATCATGCCTGCGTTCGCGCCACGACGGCGGCAAAAAATCCGTCGCAGCCGTGGCGGTCGGGACGAAGCTGGAGATACGGACCGGCCAGCGCAGACGGATGCGGCAGCGGCGTGCCCAGCGCCTCGTCCCATGCCTGCGCCGCCGGCACCAGATGCAGACCGCCACGGCGGTGCAGCAGAGCCTCTATCGGTGCCGCGTTCTCCGACGGCAGCAGAGAGCAGGTCACATAGACGATCCGCCCGCCGGGGCGCACCAGATCCGCTGCGGTATCGAGCACCCGGGTCTGCGCTGCGTGATACGCGGTCAGCGCAGCCGGGCTCAGGCGCCAGCGGGCATCGGGATTGCGCCGCCAGGTGCCGGTGCCGGAACAGGGGACATCGACCAGCACCCGGTCGAAGCGCCCGGCGTGGGCGCGCAACCAGGAATCGGGGCCGTCATCCTTCAGGCATTGAAAGTCGGCGATTTCCACACCGGCCCGGCGCAAACGCGCCGTTGCGCGCACCAGGCGCCGCGGAGCGATATCGAGCGCCACCAGCCAGCCGTTGTTGTCCATGGTCGCGGCCAAGGCCAGAGTCTTGCCGCCAGCACCGGCACACAGATCGGCAACCGCCATGCCCGGGCGCGCACCGACGAGAAGTGCTGCCACCTGCGCGCCTTCGTCCTGAACCTCGACCAGCCCGTCGCGAAACGCACGGGCGCGGCCGAGCGCCGGGCGCCCTTCGACCCGCAGCCCGAGCGGCGACCAGGGCGTCTCGGCGGCGGCGATCCCGTCGGCGGCCAGCGCCGCACGGGCCGCGGCACGGGTCGGAACCTTCAGCGTGTTGATCCGCAGATCAAGCGGCGCCGGTTCCTTCAAGGCATCCAGAAGCACCGATGCCTCAGCCCCGAAGGCGGCCCGGAATTCCGGCAGCAACCAGTCCGGCACTTCGCCGCGCACGGCCGGGGGCTGTTGCGGATGATCGAGCGCATGACCGGCGAGGTACGCAACCAGTCTCCGCTCGGCCGGGGTCAGAGGTGCGGGCGCGTAGCCGCTGCCGCTGAAAATTCCGCTCAAGGTTTCGGGGGCACGTTTCTCGACAAGGACAAGACAGGCCAGCACCAGCGCCCGGGCACCGGGTTCCTCGCCGCATTCGTCCCTGCCCGCCGCGGCACGCCGCAGCCACCACATGAGCCGCGCCCGGTGACGCAACGCGGTAAACACGAGATCGGAGATGAAACGTCGGTCCTTGGCGCCCATGTAGCGCCGCCGGCGCAGGAACCGGGTCAGCGTGCGATCGGCTGGAGCGCCGTCGGCGAACACCTCTTCCAGCGCCGCGATCGCGGCCGCGATGCGCGCGCCGGGCGTCACGAGGCCCGCTCGGCCGGGCCGAGCCCGCGCCGCCCGCTCGCGCGCCCCGAGCCCGCGAGGAAACGACCGCCGTTACGGTTCGGTCGGATAGTTCGGCGCTTCCTTGGTGATGGCCACGCCGTGAACATGGCTTTCGCGCAGGCCTGCTCCGGTGATGCGCACGAAGCGGGCGTTCTTCTGCATCTCGGCAATGGTGGCGTTGCCGGTATAGCCCATTGCCGCACGCAGACCGCCGACGAGCTGATGGATGACCGCGCGCGCCGAGCCTTTGTAAGGTACCTGGCCTTCGACCCCTTCCGGCACCAGTTTGAGCTGATCGGCGATATCCTGCTGGAAATAGCGGTCGGCCGAGCCGCGCGCCATCGCCCCGACCGAGCCCATGCCGCGGTAGGCCTTGTACGAACGGCCCTGATACAAGAACACCTCGCCCGGGCTTTCGTCCGTGCCGGCCAGCAGCGCCCCGACCATGGCGCAATCGGCACCGGCGGCGATTGCCTTGGCCAGATCGCCCGAGAACTTGATGCCGCCGTCGGCGATAACCGGCACGCCGGCCTTGTGGCACACCGCGACGGTATCGAACAGCGCCGTCAACTGCGGCACCCCGACACCGGCCACCATGCGCGTGGTGCAGATCGACCCCGGTCCGATACCGACCTTGACCGCATCGGCCCCGGCATCGATCAACGCCCGGGCCCCATCGCCGGTGGCGATGTTGCCGGCGACCACCTGAACCTCGTTGGACAGGCGCTTGACTGCGCCCACCGCTTCCAGCACGCCGCGCGAATGGCCGTGGGCGGTATCGATCACGATGACGTCGACCTCGGCCTCGAGCAGCGCTTCGGCCCGGACCAGCCCGTCGGGACCGACCCCGGTCGCCGCGGCGACCCGCAGACGGCCTTTTTCGTCCTTGCACGCGTCGGGAAAGGCCTGGGCCTTTTCCATGTCCTTGACGGTGATCAGTCCGATGCAGCGATAGCGGTCGTCGACAACCAGCAGTTTCTCGATCCGGTGCTGGTGAAGCAGGCGCTTGGCCTCGTCCGGGCGCACCCCTTCGCGCACCGTCACCAGATTGTCGCGGGTCATCAGTTCGCTGACCGGCTGATGGACGTTTTCGGCAAAGCGCACGTCGCGATTGGTCAGGATCCCGACCAGCGTACCGGCGCCGCGTTCGACCACCGGAATGCCCGAGATCGCGTGGCGCGCCATCAGTTCCAGAGCATCGGCCAGCGGCTGATCGGGGTGGATGGTGACCGGATTGATCACCATGCCGCTTTCGAATTTCTTGACCGCCCGCACCTCGTCGGCCTGGCGGGCCGGCTCCATGTTCTTGTGGATGACGCCAAGGCCGCCGGCCTGGGCCATGGTGATCGCCATGCGCCCTTCGGTGACCGTATCCATGGCCGACGACAACAGCGGAATGCCGAGCTCGATGGTCCGGGTCAGGCGCGTGCGGGTGTTGGCCTGGCGCGGCAGAACAGACGATTCCGCGGGCACAAGAAGGACATCGTCGAACGTCAGCGCCACACGAATGTCCATGCCATGCCCTCAACGATACGCAGTGTGGAGGAATGGCGCCGCATCATACACATCGCACCGACGATGCCAAGCCACCTCGCGCGTGTCACGATACCGGTACGCCCGGATGCCCGGGGATTGGGGGCATGGCCGCGCCGCGGAACCCGGTGGCGACCACGTACATCTCGGCCGAATCGCTGCGACTGGCCGGCGGCTTGACGTGACGGACCCTGGTGAAGCTGCGCTTGAGTCGGGCCAGCAGATGCGATTCAGTCCCGCCGAGCAGAACCTTGGCCACGAACGCCCCGCCGGGGGCCAGTACCTGTTCGGCGAACTCGGCCGCAATTTCGACCAGGGCGACGATGCGCAGATGATCGGTCGCGGCGTGTCCGGTCGCCGGCGCCGCCATATCGGACAGCACCACATCGGCCGGCCCGTCGAGGGCGGTGCGCACCTGATCGAGGGTCGCCGGTTCGCATACGTCGCCGCGCAGAACGACCGCACCCGGCACGTCGGCCATCTCGGCAATGTCGACGGCCACCACGCGTCCCGTGCGCCCGCAGCGTTCGACCGCCACCTGGGTCCAGCCGCCCGGCGCCGCGCCGAGATCGACGACGCGCGCCCCGCGGCGCAGGATCTTCACCTTGTCGTCGATCTG
>RFLL01000380.1 GCA_003693905.1 Alphaproteobacteria bacterium | reverse complement strand
GAGATCGAGCTTGTCGACAAGTTCGAGAACATGGGCGCCCAGATGGTCCGCGAGGTCGCGTCGAAGACCAACGACGTGGCCGGCGACGGCACCACGACGGCGACCGTTCTGGCCCAGGCGATCGTGCGCGAAGGCTGCAAGTCGGTGGCCGCCGGCATGAATCCGATGGATCTGAAGCGCGGCATCGACATGGCGGTCGAGGCGGTCGTCGAGGATCTGCGCAAACAGTCCAAGAAGGTGTCGAATTCCTCGGAAGTCGCCCAGGTCGGCACCATTTCGGCCAACGGCGACACTGAGATCGGCGACATGATCGCCGAGGCGATGCAGAAGGTCGGCAACGAAGGCGTCATCACGGTCGTGGAAGCGAAATCGCTGGAGACCGAGCTTGATGTCGTCGAGGGCATGCAGTTCGACCGCGGCTATCTGTCGCCGTACTTCATCACCAACGCCGAGAAGATGCTGGTCGAGCTGGAGGAGCCGCTGATCCTTCTGTACGAGAAGAAGCTGTCCAACCTGCAGTCGATCCTGCCGCTGCTTGAGGCGGTAGTGCAGTCGGGCAAGCCGCTTCTGATCGTCGCCGAGGACGTCGAGGGCGAGGCGCTGGCCACCCTGGTGGTCAACAAGCTGCGCGGCGGCCTCAAAGTGGCGGCGGTCAAGGCGCCCGGCTTTGGCGATCGGCGCAAGGCGATGCTCGAGGACATGGCGATCCTGACCGGCGGTCAGGTGATCTCGGAAGACCTCGGCATCAAGCTCGAGCATGTGACGATCGACATGCTGGGCCGCGCCAAGCGGGTGGTCATCACCAAGGATGAGACCACCATCATCGACGGCGCCGGCAAGAAGAAGGACATCGAGGCGCGGTGCGCCCAGATCCGCCAGCAGATCGAGGAGACGACCTCCGACTACGATCGCGAGAAGCTGCAGGAGCGGCTGGCCAAGCTGGCCGGCGGCGTGGCGGTGATCCGCGTCGGCGGTGCGACCGAGGTCGAGGTCAAGGAGCGCAAGGACCGGGTCGAGGACGCCATGAATGCGACCCGCGCCGCGGTCGAGGAAGGCATCGTCACCGGTGGCGGTGTCGCCCTGCTCAAGGCCACCAAGGCGCTCAAGAAGCTGGTTCCGGGCAACGAGGATCAGCGCGTCGGCATCGAGATCGTGCAGCGGGCGCTGCAGGCCCCGGTGCGCCAGATTGCCGAGAACGCGGGCGTCGAGGGCTCGATCGTGGTCGGCAAGCTGCTCGAAGCCAAGGACCACATCGGCTACGACGCTCAGAAGGACGAATACGTCGACATGTTCAAGGCCGGCATCATCGACCCGACCAAGGTGGTGCGCATCGCGCTGCAGGACGCCGCATCGGTTGCGGGCCTGCTGATCACCACCGAGGCGATGGTGGCCGAGAAGCCGGAAAAGAAAGCCCCGGCCACCCCGGGTGCGCCGGACATGGGCGGAATGGACTTCTAAAAGCGGCATCCATACGCTCGAATCCGGTTCTGCGAGCGGGGGCGGGCCGCAAGGCCTTGCCCCCGCTTTTTTTCTTCTTCCGCTCCGTGACGGCGACGGGAAAGCGCACAAGTCTGCGGAAACATTCATTGGCGGTTGCGGTCGGCACGTATCTTCGCCACATTTGAGAGGGTTAGGACATCATCCGATGTCCTGCGGGGAGGCGGTGCCGGCCGCCGCGGATCGAAAATCGAAAGGCGAGGGACAACCGGGGAGAGGCCACACATGGACAGGATCAAGGCGGCCATCGCAGGGGTTGGCAACTGCGCCAGCGCTCTGGTCCAGGGACTTGAATACTACCGCGGGCGCACCGATGCCGAGGTCGCCGGCCTGATGCATCCGCGCATCGGCAAATGGTCATGCAGCGACATCGAGATCGTCGCGGCCTTCGACATCGACCGGCGCAAGGTCGGCCATCCCCTGCAGGAGGCGATCTTCGCCCGCCCCAACTGCACCCGCGTGTTTCAGAAGGTGGTCCCGGTTTCCAACGTCATCGTCCAGATGGGACCGATTCTCGATGGCGTTGCGCCGCACATGCTGGACTATCCCGAGGACCAGTCGTTCCGACCGGCCGAGGTGGAGCCGGTCGATGTCGCCCAGGCCCTGCGCGCGGCCGGGGCCGAAGTCCTGATCTGCTATCTGCCGGTCGGGGCTGAACGCGCCGTGCGCCACTACGCCCGGGCGTGCCTCGAGGCCGGCGTTGCCTTCGTCAACTGCGTCCCGGTGTTCATTGCCTCGGACCCCGCCTGGGCGGAAAAATTCCGCAGCGCCGGGCTGCCCATCATCGGCGACGACATCAAAAGCCAGGTCGGCGCCACCATCGTGCACCGGGCACTGGCGCGGCTGTTCGCCGATCGCGGTGTCGCGCTGGAACGCACCTATCAGCTCAATACCGGCGGCAATACCGATTTTCTCAACATGCTGGCCCTCGACCGGGTGCGATCGAAGAAGATCTCGAAAACCGAATCCGTGCAGTCGCAACTCGACGTCCCTCTGGCGCCGCGTGATATCCATATCGGTCCGTCCGACTACGTACCCTGGCAGGAAGACAACAAGGTCTGCTTCATCCGCATGGAAGGGCGCGGCTTCGGCGATGCGCCGATCGAACTGGAGCTGCGGCTGTCGGTGATCGATTCGCCGAACAGCGCCGGCGTCGTGATCGACGCCGTGCGTTGCGCCAAGCTGGCACGCGACCGCGGTCTGGCCGGGCCGGTCGAGGCCGCCTGCGCCTATTACATGAAAAGTCCGCCCGTCCAGATGCGCGATTCGCTGGCGCGCGAGCGCCTGGAACGCTTCATCGCCGACGACATCAAAACCGCCGAAACGGCCCTCTGGCCGGACAAGGCCCTGGCCGGAGAATAGCCGCCCGGACGAGCCCGGGCCATCGCCCGGTCGCAACCCCCGTGCAGCAGCTATGAAAATCGAATCGCCATCGGCCCGCCAGAGCCGCCGCACCGGCGCCGTCGGCTCGCCGCTGGAACGTCTGCGCGAGCGCCTGCACGCAGCGATTGAACAGAGCCTGATTCCGCTCAACGACAGGCTCACGCGCGCCGGCGTACGCCCGGATCACATTACCGTGATCGGGACGGCGATTTCTCTCGGCGCACCGATGCTGCTGATCGCGGAGCGTCCGGTACTGGCCGGTCTGGTCTGGCTGGGCGGCAGTGCCTTCGACCTGCTCGACGGCGCCCTGGCACGTCGACAGAACCGCGCTTCGCCCGCCGGCGCGTTTCTCGATTCGACCCTCGACCGGGTTTCCGAAGGGGCGCTGTTTGCCGGTATCACCTATGCCTTCGCCACTGCGGGAGAGCCCCTGAACGCGGCGCTCAGCGTATTGGCGCTTCTTGGTTCTTTCCTGATCAGCTATACCCGCGCCCGGGCCGAAGCGCTGGGGACCACCTGCACGGTCGGTCTGGCGACCCGCGCGGAACGGGTCATTCTGCTTGGACTGGGGCTGTGCTTCGAAGTCCTGGCCCCGGTCATCTACGCCCTGGTTCTCCTGGGCGCGATCAGCACCCTGCAACGCATTCATCACGCCCTGAACCGCCTGCGGTGACGGAGCGAACCGGCAGGCGCCGGGCGTTTGTTACTGCGATGCAGCATGCATGCGTTCGTTGACTCACGATTTTCAATCCGTAACAATTCTGTCACAAACTGGCCCCTCAAACGCTCATAAAGTTCAGTTTTGAATAGGGGCCGATTACGTTCGTTCGCAACCACATTCTCTTGATGGGGAGGAGTATTATTTGATGACCAAGAAGCGTGTTCCACCCTCGGGCAGCGCCATGACACAGCGCGCCGCGAAGGCTTTTACGCGTCGTGTGCTTCTGCAAAGCGCAGCGGCCGCTGGCGTTCTGTCCGTCGGTGCCCCGTGGATTGCCAAGCGGGCGCTTTCGTCTTCGGGCGAGGTCAACGTCTATGCCTGGTCGGACTACATCTGGCCGGAAATGATCGAGCCGTTCGAGAAAAAGACCGGCATCAAGGTCAACCTGTCCAAATACGGCAGCAACGACGAGCTTCTGACCAAACTCAAGACCTCGGGCGGGAAAGGATTCGATCTGGTCTTCCCGTCGGTCGACACCGGGCCGACCTGGTATCAGTCGGGCGACCTTCTGCAGCCGCTTGATCTCAAGAAGATCAACGTCGACGCAATCATTCCCTCGCTGTGGGAAAAGTCCAAGGAACTGGGCGCCGTCTTCCGTCGCAAGCGCTATCTGTGCCCCTTCGACTGGGGCACCGAGGCCATGACCTTCGACAGCTCCAAGCGCGACTACAAGTACGGCACCATGTCGTACGGCGACCTGTGGTCGGAGGAGAACAAGGGCCTGATCACCGTGCGTCAGAAATCGGCACTGATCACCCTCGGCCTGTATTTCGACCGCACCGGTCAGGTGCCGTCGAACCGGCTGCGCGACCTTTACGAGGACGAGACGACCGCGCGGGAGATCTATGAGAAGATCCTGCCCTTTGCGATCGAGCACAAATCCTGGGTGCGGCAGTTCTGGAACAACACGCAGGAAACGCTCAACGCCTTCTATCAGAACAACTGCATCGCCGGGCAGTGCTGGGACGGGCCGTCGATGCGCATGATGAAGGAGACCAAGGGGCGCATCCGCTATCTGATGCCGGTCGAAGGCGGTCTTGCCTGGCTCGATACCATGGCCATCCCGTCGGGGGCCGAAAACGTCGAACAGGCCTATGCCTTCATCAACCATCTTCTGACGCCGGAGATGGGCGGCATTCTGGGCAACAAGGCGGGCTACAACTCCGCCGTCAAGGGAGCGGCCGACTTCCTCGAACCGGAAAGCAGGGAGGCCTTCAAATCGGCCTATCCGGGTGATGCGATCGACAATCTGTGGTGGTGGCTGCCGTCGCCGGCATGGTGGGCGGCGCTGCGGGCCGAGTATGTCGACAAGTGGAACGCGGCCTGATTTCGACTTTCGACTTTGACGACAAGCGGGCTCCGACGGTCACCGATGAAGGCGCGATCCGTCGGAGCCCCGGTCGCGCACTGCCGATCGTCGGCGATCCGGCGCACATCGGCGCGAGCGCCGCTCCGATGAGGCTCGACAATTCGATTTCGAGTCTTCCAACGGCGGCGATTCCACCGCGCAGGTCCGGTGTCACGCCCCCCTTCCTTGCTGCGGAAGCGAAAGAGGAGCGTTCTTTCGCAGCGTTCTTTTCTGACAATTTTCTGGATGATTTTCTCGCCAGCCGCGTGCAGTGCTGAGATATACTTGGCACAACCGAAACACGTGAATACCGAGACACACGAACACAGCCCGAGACGCACATCATGGGGATGGACATCGAACTCGACGGCGTGACCATGCGATTCGGCGACTTCACCGCCGTACGCGATGCCACGTTGACGATCAAGGCCGGCGAGTTCTTCAGTTTTCTGGGACCGTCGGGATGTGGCAAGACAACGATCCTGCGCATGATCTCCGGCTTCATCGACCCCACCGAAGGCGTCATCCGCATCGGCGGTCAGGACATGCGCGGCATCGGCCCCAACAAGCGGCCGACGGCGCTGATCTTTCAGAACCTTGCCCTCTTTCCCCTGATGAAGGTGTGGGAGAACATCGCCTTCGGCCTGCGCTTCCGCGGCTTCAGCGCGGTCGAACGACGCCGGCGCGCGGATGAACTTCTGGACCTGATCGCCCTTCAGGGACACGGCGACAAGATGGTTTCCGAACTGTCCGGCGGTCAGCGTCAACGGGTGGCGATCGCCCGCGCGCTCGCCGTCGAGCCGGAGGTGCTGCTGCTTGATGAACCGCTGAGCGCGCTCGACCTCAAGCTGCGCCAGCACATGCGGGCCGAACTGCGCGCCATCCAGAAGCGCACTGGCGTCACCTTCATCTACATCACCCACGATCAGGGCGAGGCCCTGACCATGTCCGACCGCGTTGCGGTCATGTCCCAGGGCGTGATCCAGCAGATCGCCGAATCCGACGAAATCTACAACTTCCCGGCCACCCCCTTCGTCGCCACCTTCGTCGGCGAGAACAACATATTCCCCGGCCGCATCGTCGATATCGAGAACGATATCGCCGTGATCGACACCCCGGCCGGGCGGGTGCGCGGGCGGCATCGCGGCAACCTGGCCGTCGGCGACGAAGCGATCGCGTTCGTGCGCCCGGAACGCTGCACCCTGAGCAACGGCGTCGCCTTCGACAACGAGATCGAAAGCACGGTCGAACGCACCGATTTCGAGGGCTCCTACATCAACCTGTTTCTGCGCGGCCGCGGCGCCCGCGATTTCATCGTTCACATTCCCAATGACGGAATGGAACGCACGTTCGAGCGGGGAGCCAGTGTCAAATTCGGCTTTCCGGCCCACGCCGCCGTCGTTCTGCCCCAGGGGGAAGTCGCCCATGACTGAGTTTGTGCGCCGCTACGGCGCGGTCATGACCGGGTACATCCTGCTTGCCTGCGGGCTTTGGATCTTCGTGATGATCGTCATCCCCCAGGGGATGGTGACCTATTACACCTCGTGGTACATCGACCGGAACTATACCGGCAAGCTCACGCGTCAGATCGACGAAATGTACGCCGAGCTCGACAAGGTCGATGCCGCAATCGCCAAGCTGGAACGCGAAATCGCCGCCGCCGGGGCGAGCGCGAAAGCAGAGCTGAAACGCAAGCTGAGCGAGGCGACCCGACGCCAGAAGGAAATCGAGGAGGCATTGCCACCGCTCGAAGCCGAATGGTCGGCCTCGCGCACCCGACGGACCTACAGTTGGCGCAACTACGAATACCTGATTACCAATGCCGACCACCGGGCGGTCTTTCTCAAAACCATCTGGGCCAGCGTCCTGGTCACCGGGCTGGCGCTGATCTTCTGCTATCCGATCGCCTATTATCTGGCCAAGGTGGCGGCGGCCGAAAAAGCCGCCATTCTGATGCTCGGTCTGATCATCCCCTATTGGGTGAACGAGCTATTGCGCGTCTTTGCCTGGCAGATGATTCTGTCGGGGCGCGGCGTGCTCAATCTGGTGCTCAGCCTGTTCGGCCTGGTCGACCTCGATTCGATCGACCCGCCGCCGCCCAACTACCTCGGCGACACCGGGGTCATGCTGGGCATGATCTACGCCTACATCCTGTTCATGGTCTTTCCGCTCTACAACGTCATGGAGACCCTCGACAAGAACCAGATCGAGGCGGCCCGCGACCTGGGCGCACCATGGATCGAAATCCATCGCCATGTGGTCATCCCGCACGCCAAGCCGGGCATCGCCGTCGGCTGCATCATGACCTTCATGCTGGCCGCCGGCAGCTATGCCGTGCCGATGGCCTTGAGCGGCGGGCGCAGCCAGTGGTTCACGCAGATCATCTACACCTGGACCAACGACACGCTGGATCTGAACCTCGGCGCCACCTATGCGCTTGTTCTGCTGGTTCTGTGCATCGTGTTCATTCTGATCATGATGCGTCTGACCGGCGTCAGTCTGCGGGATATCGCCAAATGAGCGAAGCGGTTCAGGCACGCCCGCCCAAGGCCGTTGCGGCCGCCCGCACCTCGGGACTGACGTCGGCGCAGATCCTGTCGATCGCGACCGCGGCCTATCTGATCTTCTTCTTCGCCTACATGTTTCTGCCGCTGGGAATCATGGTCGCGGCGGCGTTCAATGCCAATCCGAACCCATCGATCGCACCGTGGAAAGGGTTCACCCTGCAATGGTTCGTCCGCCTGGTGGAAAAGGACGAGTTGTGGGAAGCCCTGACCAACAGCCTCATCATCGGCGCCGCCGTGGTCGTTCTCTCGGTTCTGCTGGGCTTAGCCGGGGCGCTGCTTCTGACCAACCTGCATGCCCGGGCAAAGTCGTTCTTCTATGCGCTGATGGTCTCGCCGGTGCTGACACCGGGGGTGATCCTCGGCGTTTCGGCCATACTGATGTGGCAGGAGATCGGCATCGAGGGCGGCCTGTTCGTCACCATCGTCGCCCAGACGACGTTCATCGCCGCCTATGCCATGCTTCTGTTCATGGCCCGGCTGCAACGATTCGACGCCACGCTGGAGGAAGCTGCCCTCGACCTCGGCGCCACGCCGCGGCAGGTGTTCTGGTTCATCACCCTGCCGTTTCTGCGCCCGACGATTCTGACCGCGGCGGTCCTGGCTTTCCTGCAATCGTTCGAAAACTACAACACGACCCTGTTTTCGATCGGGCGCGAGATGACGCTGACCATCTTCATCGGCAGCGCCGTCAAACAGGGCCAGGAACCGACCATCAACGCACTGGCGGTGGTCTTCATATCGCTGACCATCGTCATGGCCATCGCCTATGAAATCAAACGCCGGACCGAACGCACCCACATGGAAGCGCAGCGCGAAGCGGCCAAACGCATCGACCGGACCATTGCCGGCGGAGGGGCCGACCCGGCCACGGCCGAGACCTGAACCTTCCGAATAAAAATACGGACGCGGAAGATACGGGCATGAAGATCACCTTCCGGTGTCCGCCCGAACTTGAGCCGATCCTGCCGCGCCCGATCGCGGCCCGCGAGGGGCTGCCCGAATGGCTGCGTGCCATGCCGGCAAGCGCCCCGTGGCCCGATGGCGGTGGAGATATTCGCACGGTCAAACAGTGTCCGCCGTTTCTCGACGCCATGACATGCGGGTTTCTGATTCCGCTGGCCGCCGACGTGCATGTCACCGGCGGTACCTTTTCCTGGGACTGGAACCCGCCGCCGGCGACGCTGGGGCGCTATACCCGATCTCCGATCGGCTTTCACGTCATCGAACAGGCAACCGGTTCGCCGCTTTACGAGGACGATACGCTGATCGTGAAATTCAACAATTTCTGGACCATCACCCTGCCCGAAGGCTATTCGCTGCTGTGCGGGCATCCGTTCAACCGGGCCGAACTGCCATTCCGCACCCTGACCGGCCTGGTCGACGCCGATCGTTACGGCGATGGTCTGATCCATTTTCCCGCGTGCTGGCACGATCCGGATTTCGAGGGCGTCCTGCCGGCCGGCACCCCGGTTGCCCAGTGCGTGCCGGTGGCCCGCGAAGCCCTTGAACTCGTCTTCGAGACCTTGAGCGGCGAAGCGGCCGAACGCTTCGTCGAGACCAGGCGCGCGATCGAAGAGGAAACCGGCGCCTACCGCAAAAAGTACCGCGCCCCGCGCCGACCCTGAGATACCGGGGCACAGGATGCCGAGGGCCGCCTCCTTCCGCATCGGTCGGCCTGTCGAGTGCTGCCTAGCGGTCGGCTTGCAGGCGCTCGATCCGGCTTTTGAGTTGCGCGTGATCGGCTGATCCCGGCGGCAGCTGCGCCAGCAGCCGCGACCAGTAGTCGAGCGCCTGCGCGCGTTCGCCCTGACGCTCGGCTTCCTCGCCCAGGAAATAGAGGGCGTCGGGATCCTCCGGAACCAGGCTCAGAACGTGGCGATAGGCCTGCGCCGCCGCCGGGCGCTCCCCCAGGACCGCATAGGAACGCGCCAGCATGCGCCATCCTTTCAGATCCTCCGGCGTGCTCTTCAGGCGTTCGGCCAGACCCGAGACCATGCTGCGAATCATGGCGAGCTGTTCCTGCGGCGACATCTCGCGTGCCGCTTCGACGTCTTCGGCGCTCGGTCCGCGCGGCCCCGACCCCGCATCGCCGGCCTCGTCCAGACCCAGACGTCGGGCCGCCCGGGCCAGTTGCTGCTGCACGAAGGGCGCGCCTTTGTAAACCTCCCGCCCCCGCTGCAAGGCGGCCCGGGCAGCGTCCTTGTCGCCTTGAGCGGCCCGGGCCTCGGCCAGGGCAATCCAGCCCTGATAGTCCTTCGGGTTCTCGTTCAGGCGCGCTTCGAGGCGGGCAACGGCAGCCGCATCGTGCACAGGTGCAGATCCTCCGGCATCGGCAGTGGCCGCCCCGGCGGCAGGCGGTGGCAGCACCGCGTCGGGGTCCTTGCCCAGAGCGCTCGCAATGGCGGCCGCCTTGGCGCGCACCGGGGCCCGCCAGGGGGCATCGGCCGGCGCATCGCGCAGCAGGGCGATCAGAGCCTCCAGCGCCGCTTCGGGATTGCCGTCCTGTTCGCTCGCCAGCGCCATGTAATAGCGCGCCCGTGCGTTGCCGGGGTCGAGCTCCAGCGCCTTGCGAAACGCCGCGCGGGCGCGCGCATCGGGGGCGCCGCCGGCCAGCACGGTCAGAATCTCGCCGCGACCGGAATGGATGTCGGCCACCTCCGGCGCCAGCGCGACCGCGCGGTCGTAGGCGTCGAGCGCGCGCTCGAACTGTCCGATCGCGGCGGCACTGCGGGCCAGCGTGATCCAGCCGGCAAGATCGTCCGGGTTGTCAGCCAGGCGCGCTTCGAGGCGGGCCATCATGGTCTCGACATCGGGCAGGCGCTGCTCCGCAGTGGCGCTTCCGCCATCGGCGGTACCGGGGACGGTCAATGGACGGGCCGGGGTTTCGACACTGGGTGTCCCGGGGTTACCCAGCCACAAGTAAAGACCGAGCGCGACACCGGGCACGACGAAGGCCAGCGCCAAGGTCGGCCACGCCGGACTGGCTGCCGTGCTGCGCCGTCCTGGCGCACCGGAGGCGGAGCCGGGCGCGGCGTCGGCGGCGGAGCCGGGCGTGACGTTCAGCATCCGGCGCTGAATTTCCGTGCGGGCGGCCCGGGCCTCGTCGGGACCGATCCGCCCCGCTTCGACGTCGCGCTCCAGTTCGCGCAGTTGCGCCCGGAAAACCTCCAGGTCGTGCTCGGCCCGCGGTGGCGACGGCGGCGGGCGACGGGTCAGAGCCAGCAGCAAGGTACCGGCCACAACGACGGCCAGGACACCAACCAACAACCAGAACAGCATGGGACAGTCGTCTCTTCCGCAGGGGGTGAAGACCGGGAAGCTGTCACGACCCGCCGGGGAAGGCAAGGGCGCGCGGCACACCGGCAAGACGGGGAACCGGTCGCCGGGCGGCGGCGCCCACGGCGCGCATCAGTGCTTGCGTCTGCACCGTTTGTTCATCGCGACGCGGGCGCGTCGAGGCGCGACCGGCTACGGGCACTTGAACCCGGAGCGGATTGCCGCGATCAGACCTTCGGCCGCCGGCATGGCGCGCTCGCTGTAATGCTTGTAGGCCCAGCGCGTGAAAACCCAGCGCACTTCATCGCGCCGGTTCTGCGCCGGCAGGCACACGCCGTCCTGCTCCGCCGCGCCGAGCAGAATATAGGCATCGACGAAACCGGCGATGTACTGTTCGCATTCGCTCTCGGCCTCCAGCCCTTCGCGCGAGGCATTGTCGCCTTCGATGCACGGCTTCAGCAGGTCCGCAACCGTATAGTCCGACAGCACGGCACCCTGCTGCCCGAAGGCGGGGCCGGGACCGGCGGCAACGAACAACGCCATTGCCGCCGCCGCGATGCTGGTCCTGATATCCGTAATCATGGCTGTCCCCCTTACGGCTGCGACCGGGAGGCGCCATAGGCACGCAGCGCCCGGTTCATGACCGCCCGGTGCTGCTCGTTGTTGACCCACCCCGGCGTGTTGACCTTGGCCCAGAATTCCGGATCGGACATGTTCTGATGGCAACCCATGCACAGGCCCGAACGCTCCATCTTCTTGCGCATCGCCGCCGGCAGCGGCCCCGTCAGCGGCCAGTGCGAGCCGACGCTGACCAGTTGCACATCGTCGCGGGTGACGATCTGGGACAGGTCGTGGTCAAGCTTCGGAATCGGCTGCGATTGGAACTGGGTGCGGCCGGGGATGATGTCGCCGGTTGCGGTTTCCAGATCGACCACGAAGCCCTTGTCGTAACCTTTGAGGAAGCGGCCGTCCTCGATGCCGTAGCCCAGCGCCTTCGGATTGTCGTGGCAGCTTTCACAACTGCGCGCCTGGCGCCCGGCCGTATGCGGCTGCACCGCAGCGTGATCCAGCCCCTTGCCTTCCGGCGTCATCCAGATCTCGTTCTGGGCCACGGTCTTGCCGTTCTTGTCGATCACGGTGGTGATGACCTGGCAGCCCGGCATCATCGGGCTGACCCGACCTTCACCGTTGATGCCGAGCGTCGGCGTCTCCCAGCGCAGGTAGGAGCGTGTCTCCGAGACCTTGCCGGGACTGGTCAGGCCGTTGGTGCCGAGCGCGTTGTCGGCGGTCAGGCCGTTCGGCTGACGTGAATTGGCATTGGCGATCCAGTCGACGTCGGTCTTGCCCTTGGAGTAATCGACCGTGATGTGACAGCCATAGCACTGCGGCGCCCAGTCAGCGTGGCAGGCATAGCATTCCATCGACTCCATGTGCTTGGTCACCGAGGTCATCGCCACCTTGGCATTGAGATTGCGCCAGGTGTCGTCGATCGCGAGCTGCTTGAGCACCGGCACCTCGAAATCGAGGCCGGAAGCCGAATGCAGGATGACCTTGTTGCCGCGCTTGACGACGTTGCCGAACGGATTGCCGCGCGTAGTCAGAAGATAACCGTCTTCGGGTTCATAGACGGTGGCGAAGGTCATGTAGTCGGGCAATTCGTCGCTCAGCCCCCGCGGCGTGTCGGCAAGAACCTCCTTGAACTCTTCGCCATAGCCCAGCGGCAACTCCCACGGATAGGCGCTCGGCGTGCCGTGGCAGTCGGAACATTCGATTTCGACCTGCGCCAGGGTGGTGCCGAACAGGTTGCCGTCGCCGTGCATGTCGATCGAGGTGTGGCAATCCTGGCACAGAAGGCCACCGCGCGGATTGCCCGGACGGCTGGCCATCTGATGGTGCAGATCGTCCTTGATGAACAGATACTTCTTGGTGTGGAGCTTCGGCTGCTTCTTGCCCTTGGCATCGTACGGACTGCCATAGGGGAACTCCATCAGGCCCTGATAGCTGACGCCGATGCGCTTGCCGCGGTTGTGGCAGGAATTGCAGCTTTCAGTCGGGATGCCGGTATAGCTCACATCGTGCACCGTGACCGTCGACTTGCGCGTCGCCTGCATCCGGTGGACCAGAAGCTTGCCCGGAATCTCCTTGTTGATGGTCGGGTCGTTGCCTTCGTAGAAGCCCTCGTTGCCATAGGGAACGTGGCAGGCCGAACAGCCGGTGCCGCGGAAGTCGCCGCGTTTCTCACGCCCCGTCACGCCGACGTGGCAGCGCTGGCACTGCTGGCGCGAATAGGTGATGCCGGCCAGGTTGGGATGTTTCGAGACGGCCTCGACGTCGACCTCGGGGATCTGCTGCATTTCGCTCGGAAACTGATCTGGGTGCGCCGTAACCATCGCGGTCATGTACTTCCGGTAGGCGTCGGTGCCGACCACCGGGGTCGGGCCGTCCTCGTCCTTCAGGTCATAGTTGCCGTAGACCACCTTGCGGTCCTTTTGCAGACCCCAGGACCACAGGTTGCCCTGGAGCTTGCCCGCCTCGGTGTTCATCAGCGCCTTTTGCAGGCGCTCGGCATAGCCCTGATGGCACTGGCCGCAGGTATTCTGCGCGATCCACACGCTGCCCGGGTCGGGATAGAACAGTTGCGGGCCGCCCGCGTCCTTGAGGTCGGCCGGCGTGCCCTTGTGCGCCTCTTCCGCCGTCTGTCCGGCCGGATTGCCGCCGTGGCAGATGACGCAGCCGCCGGGATCGTTGAAATCGGCACCCATGGCCTCGATGGTTTCCTGCATCGGGCCGTCGGTGAAGCGCTCGATACCTTCATGGCATGACAGGCAGCCCTTCTGCGCCGCCAACTGCGCCGACACCTTCTTCGGCACCGCCGCGGTAGCCACGGCAGAGGACAGAAGCCACAACGCCCCGATGAGAACCGCCCCGATAAGAACCGTGCCGATCCCTGTGCGGCCATGAAACCGGATCATGAGATGTCCCCCTCTCGTGCCCTGGCGCCGGTTGACGACCTTTGCGTGTATTGGCGCCTGGACAATTACACTATCACGCGCCCTGCCGCTGTCATCAGGATTGGATCCCTGAATTGGATCCCCTGACCCCTGCATGCAATCATCAGCGCTCTCTAAACCATAATTATTTTGTGGACAAAAACAAACGCAAAATTTGTGGCTAATGGAAAAATTCCAGATTCCCTTTGCAGCCGGTGCAAGGGACCCTTCGGGCCCGTCAGTCGTCGAGGCCGAGATGGCGGCGCAATTGCGAAGGGCGCAGCCACGCCCGTCCCCTGGCTGCCGTGGTCAGGCTTTTCAGGACCGCCGGGAACAATTCGGGCGCGCGCGCAAGCACGGCGCGGTAGGTGGCCAGGGCGCCGTCGAAATCCCCCGTCTCCTGAAGGCACACGCCGAGGCCGATCGCCGCATCGGCATGATCGGGCCGCAGCGCCAGAAGAGCGCGGTAATGCGTCACGGCATGATCGAAGCGCCCGCAAGCCTGCGCCGCGGCGGCGGCGGCATAAAGGGCATCCTCATCATCGGCCACCGCGGCCAGCACGGCCTCGAAACAGGCCAGGGCCTGCGCCGCCG